>DATEPQ010000204.1:0-3477 GCA_035273125.1 Gaiellaceae bacterium | reverse complement strand
CTCGCTCGCCTCCTTTGCGAGCGACGCCCCAGGAACGGGCTAGACGCCGGGTTCTGCCGCGTAGAGCTGCTCGATCTCGTCCGCGAAGTGCTCGTGGATCACCCGGCGGCGTAGCTTCAGTGTCGGCGTGACCTCGCCTTCGTCCTGCGAGAAGTCGCGCGGGAGGATCACGAACCGCTTGATCTGCTCGACCCGGGTGCGGTCGCGGTTGACGTCGTCCACGAGCTCCTGCACGAGTTGCTGAGGGTCGCGGCCGCTCGAGGCGACCTCGTCGTCGTCCAGCGTCACGAGTGCCGTGACGTAGGGGCGTCGGTCGCCGACGACGAGCGCCTGCGAGACGAAGCGCGAGGTCTTGAGCGCGTTCTCGAGGTTCTGCGGCGCGATGTTCTTGCCACCGGCCGTGATGATGAGGTCCTTCTTGCGGTCGGTGATCCGCAGGAACCCCTGCTCGTCGAGCTCGCCGACGTCGCCCGTGCGAAGCCAGCCGTCGTCGGTCAGGGCAGCGGCAGTGGCCTCGGGCTCCTTGTAGTAGCCGGCGAAGACCGAGTCGCTGCGGATCAGGATCTCGCCGTCGTCGGCCAGCCGGACCTCGGCGCCCTCCACCGGTCGGCCGACGGTGCCGATCCGGAAGTCGTCCGGCTCGTTGACGGTCGCGGAGCTCGCGGTCTCGGTCAGACCGTAGCCCTCGATCACCGGCACGCCCAGGGCGTGGAAGAACTCCATCACCTCGGGCGAGAGGGGAGCGGCCCCGGAGACGCCGACCCGCAGGCGCCCGCCCAGCCGCTCACGCACCTTGGCGAACACGAGCCGTTCGGCCAGGCGTTGCTGCAGCGCGAGGAGTCCCGTCACGGAACGTCCCTCGCGGCCGGCTCGGCTCGCGCGGGCGCCGACGCCGAGCGCCCAGAGGCCGATCCGCAGCCGCAGCCCGCCCGCGCGCTCGATCTCGCCGAGCGTGTTGGCGTGCACCTTCTCGTAGACGCGCGGGACGGCGGGAAGCACCGTCGGCCGCACGGTCGCCAGAGCCTCGGGCACGCGCGCGACGTCCGCGACGAGCGCGACGGTCGTCCCTCGACGCGTGGCGGCCTGGTGCGCGAGCCGTCCGTAGCTGTGAGCGAGCGGCAGAAACAGGAGGCAGATGTCGCCCGGCTGGTTCATCCCCTCGACGACGCGTGAGGCGGCCGTGACGAGGTTGCGGTGCGTGAGCATGCAGCCCTTGGGCGGCCCGGTGGTGCCCGACGTGTAGATCAGCGTCGCCAGGTCCTCGTCGTCGATCGGGTCCGGCCGCAGGTGCCGCGCGAGGCGCCCGTCCGACTCGAGCTTCTCGAGCCAGTCGAACGGGATGATCTCGCGCAGGGTGGGGAGGGAGCCGCGGATCGAGACGAGCTTTCTCGTCTGTTCGTCGTCCTCGGTGAAGGCCAGCACGGCCTCGCAGTGGCCGAGGATGTACTCGCACTCCTTGGCGGAGCTCGTCGGGTAGAGGCCCACCACGACGGCCCCGATCGACATCACGGCCCAGTCGAGCAGGATCCATTCGAGGCGGGTGCGCGAGAGGATCGCCACGCGGTGGCCGTGGCGCACGCCACGTGCCAGCAAGCCCTGGGCGAGGCCGTCGACGCGCTCCGCGGCCTCGTTCCAGGAAACGGGCCGCCAACCGTCTTCCGTCTCCTCGAGATACGCGGGCTGGTCCGGCGCGGCGCTCACCGCGTCGCGCCAGAGCTCGGGCACGGTGCGCCGCTCCATGGCGCAATCGTATGCAGGGAAGGCGCTGAAAACCGAGAACTCGACCAGTCCCCAACTAAACTGGGATTTCTCATGCGGACCATCTGGAACGGATCGATCAGCTTCGGCCTCGTCAACATCCCCGTGGGGCTCGCGCTCGCGACCCAGCGGCAGGACGTCTCGTTCCGCACGCTGCATCGCGAGTGCGGCACGCCGATCAAGCAGAAGCGGTGGTGCCCGGTGCACGAGCGTGACGTCGAGCCCGACGAGCTCGTCAAGGGCTGGGAGTTCGCGAAGGGCCAGTACGTCCTCGTCGAGGAGGCCGACCTCGAAGCCGTCGCGCTGACGCGCTCGCAGTCGATCGCGATCCTCCGCTTCGTCCGGCTGGAGGACGTCGATCCCGTCTTCTTCGACCGCACGTACTACCTCGCGCCGGCCGGCGGTGACGCGCAGCGCAAGCCGTACGTCCTCCTGCTGCGCGCCATGGAGGACTCGGGCATGGCCGCGGTCGGCAAGTTCGTCCTTTGGGGCAAGGAGAACCTGTGCCTCATCCGCGCCAACGCCGGCGCGCTGCTGCTCGAGACGCTCTTCTTCGCCGAGGACGTCCGCGCGCGGGACGAGATCGAGGAAGCGGTGGCCGAGACCGACGTGCAGGAGGCGGAGCTGAAGCTCGCCGAGCAGGTCATCTCCAGCCTCTCGGGCGAGTGGGCGCCGGAGGACTTCGAGAACGACTACCGGCGCGACCTTGCGCAGATGCTCGAGGCGAAGCTCGCCGGCCGGGAGATCGTCGCTCCGGAGCCGGTCTCCGAGGCGCCGGTGATCGACCTGATGGAAGCCCTGCGCCAGAGCGTCGCCGACGCGCAGAGCCGCCGCTCGGGGGAAACCTCCAAGGACGGGAAAACCCGCTCGAAGGCGGGTTCCCGGTCTCGCAAGACGCCGGCGAAGAAGTCCGCCTGACGCCGGCTCAGCCCGTCTAGGCGGCGGGCTGCTGCTGTTGCGCTAGGTGCTGCTGCGTCATCAGGAAGAGGTACTTGTCGATCTTGCCCTGGTAGATCGGCACGCCCTCTTCGACACACACCCGGATCACCTCCTGCCTGTCGAGACCGAACTCCTTCGACAGTTCTTCGGGCGTGAGGTGATTCGCCATAGGTGGCTCCTTCCGGAACGAAAAAACCCGCCGCGCGAAACGCGCTGGCGGGCTAGATCGCACCCTCGCTTGTCGTGTTCGCGGACATCACTCTGGCCGCCCTCCGGAAACATTCATCACGCAAAGAATATGCCGCGATGGGGACAGACCGCAAACACCGGCTGGAGGGCTTCGAGGAGCGCGAGGTCGAGTGGCGCGGAACCCGGCTCCGCTACGCGGTCGGCGGTGAAGGAACGCCGTTGCTCCTCGTGCACGGACTGGGCGGGACGATCGAAAACTGGCGCGGGCTCGCGCCCCCGCTGGCCGCTCGGCACCGCGTTCTCGTCCCCGACCTCCCGGGCCACGGGCGCTCGGCCTCGTTGCCGGCGGCCCGCGACGCCGACGCGCTCGCCGAGACCGTCCTGGCGGTCGCGGACGAGGAGGAGATCCGCGAGGCGGTCTGGATCGGGCACTCGCTCGGCGGCGTGGTGGCGCTGCGGGCGGCGGCGCTGCGTCCCGAGGCGGTCCGCGGGCTCGTCCTCGCCGCAGCGGCCGGGATCGGTTCGGGCTCCCGCGCCGCGCACGTCACGCTCACTGTGCTCGGCGTCGTGCGGCCGGGACGCCTGATCGCG
>DATEPQ010000203.1:0-7004 GCA_035273125.1 Gaiellaceae bacterium | reverse complement strand
GCATCGGCTAGTTCTCCCGCCGGAAGCCCGGCCGTTGCGGTAAGACTTCGACTTGGTGGAGCCCGAGCAGCCGAGCACCGACACCGAGCACGAGTCGCTCCACGCGGAGACGCATCTGCCGCCGCCGACGCTGTGGCCGATCGGCTTCGCGATCGGGATCGTCGTCATCCTCGTCGGGCTCATCATCAACCCGGTGCTGATCTCGACGATCGGCGCCGTGATCGCGATCGTGTTCGCCGTCCTCTGGGCGCGCGACGCGACGGCCGAGCTCCGCGGAGAGCCACTCGTCGTCGAGCCCGAGCGGCGCGACCTGGTCGAAGCGGGCGAGGGGATGACCGCTCCGCCGGCCGACCAGCAGGGGGTCGCTCTCGTCCGGGTGCCGGAAACGGCCGTGACACGCAGCGTCTTCCTCGAGGGTGCGACCCTCGGTCTCGGCGCCGCTATCGGCGGGCTGATCACGGTACCCGTGGCGGGGTTCGCGCTCCTTCCGTCCTTCCTCGGGCAGGAGCAGCACAAGGTCGACCTCGGGCCGATCGACAAGTTCGCGGTCGGTCAGTGGTTCATCGCCACCTTCATCGTCGATCCCACCCAGGGAGAGGTCAGCCGGCGAACCGCCTTCATCCGGAACAACGGCAACGTCGCGAATCCCCAGAAGCCGTCGGAGCAGGTGCCGAGCTTCACGATCATCTCGAACCGCTGCGCCCACCTGGGTTGCCCGGTGCAGGCGAACGGGCCCGTCGGACAGAAGTACACCGGCACCGCCTCGTTCAAGCAGCACACCCCGACCGGTCCCGCGAACTTCGAGTCGGTTACGCCGGCCGGCTACGGCTGCCCCTGCCACGGCGGCCAGTACGACCCCGAAGGGAATCGCATCGCCGGCCCGCCCGTGCGCGCGCTCGACCGCTACGCATTCGAGGTCGACAACGGCCGGCTGATCCTGCTCAGCACCTACTCGGTCTCCCACGTGGAGGGCACCGGGGCGCAGGCCAAGATCTTCAAGTACAAGGCGGTGGGCCCCGGCGAGCACGTCGACGGCCCCGAGCAGATCTTCTACCCGATCAACCCGCCCCACCACTAGATGGCCACGACGTACAGACGGAAGCCGACCAGGGCCGAGATCCGCCGGCAGCGGATGGAGGAGCTCGTCAACTTCCCGCTCGACTGGCTCGAGGAGCGGTCGGGGCTCATCGGCGGCGTCCGCTACTTCCTCTTCCGCAACGTCCCGGCCGACATCAACTGGATGCAGACGCTCGGCTCGGCGGCGCTCACCGCCTTCCTCGTGCAGGCGATCACCGGTGTGATCCTCGCGATGTACTACGTGCCGTCGGCGTCGACCGACCCGCACACGGGGAACCCGGTTGCGTGGGAGTCGATCGTCCACATCACCGACGACCTCACGCTCGGCTGGCTCGTGCGTGGCATGCACCGCTGGGGTGCCAGCGTCTTCATCATCCTCATGTTCCTCCACATGGGCCGCGTCTTCCTCTTCGGCGCGTACAAGTACCCGCGCGAGCTGAACTGGATCATCGGCGTCCTGATCCTCGTGATGGGGATGATGGAGGGCTTCACGGGCTACCTCCTCCCGTGGGACCAGACCGCGTACTGGGCGACCGTGGTCGGGATCAACCTCAACGGGACGGCGCCGTTCCTGGGGCCGTGGCTGGCCCAGTTCTTACGCGGCGGCCAGGAGATCAGCGGTGAGACGCTGACGCGCTTCTACTCCCTGCACATGCTCGTGATCCCCGGCGCGATCATCGGCCTGATCACGCTGCACCTGTACCTCGTGATCCGGCTGGGCGTCACATCCCCGCCGTGGTCCAAGGAAGCGGCCGGGATGGAGCCCGAAGAGGAGGAGCCGGCGCGGCTGCGGCCGGGCCTGACGCGGCCGGTGCCGCGGCCGTCCGGAGCCACCGCGATGCAGGCAGAACCAGGAGGTCAGGAGTAGTGGCCGCCATCCCGAAGGAGAAGCCGAGCAGGGTCGAGGAGCTCCGGGCGGAGTTCGCCCAATACAAGGCGGACGTCAAGGAGCGCGGGAAGCCCTTCTACCCGTACGCGATGTTCCACGACACGATCATGAGCCTCGTCGTCGTGTGCACGATCGTCGGGCTCGCGGTCATCTGGAAGTGGACGGCATTCGGCCCGCACCACGACCCGACGCACAAGGGCCTGCTCGGGCCGGAGGTCGATCCGCCGGCGGATCCCGGCACGACGAGCTTCGTGCCGAGACCCGACTGGTACTTCTACTTCCTCTTCTACCTGCTCCGGATCTTCAAGTGGCCGGAGTCGGTCTTCCTCGGCACCGTCGGCGTTCCCACGATCGCGCTCATGCTGCTGATCGGGCTGCCGTTCCTCGACCGCCGCCGCGTGCGGCGGCCGTCCGCGCGGCCGGTCGCCATGGTGGCCGCCGTCCTCACGGTCATCTCGATGGCGGTGCTCACGTGGAAGGGCGCGACCGCGCAGGAGGCCCTCGCCTCCGAGGTCAAGCAGAACATCCCGCGGTGGATCAAGGACGAGCAGCTGCCGGCCAACGCGAGGCCGGGGGTTCAGCTCTTCGCCACCGCCGGCTGTACGGCGTGCCACACCTACGACGGCGCCGGAGGGTCGAACCTCGGCGCCCCCGATCTGACGGACATCGGCACCCGGAACCTCGGAATCGACTTCCAGATCAGACACCTCCAGTGCCCCTCGTGCGTCAATCCGGGCTCACCGATGCCGCCGTTCGCCTCGCTCGGCGACAAGCGCCTCAAGCAACTCGCGATCTTCCTCGAGGCCTCCAAGGGCACGCACTAGCGGCGTAGAGTCGGCGGCATGCGCCGGCTGCTGCTGCTCGCGCTCCTGATCCCACTCGCCTCGGCCTGCAGCCACGGGGCGTCGTCCGTTTCCGGGGATCCCGTCGCGCACTGGGTGGCAGTCGAGCATCTACCGCAGAATGCGGTTCCGGGAGCCAGGATCTTCGACTCCGAGCGCTGTACCGCGTGTCACGTATACGCCGGCTCCGGCCGCAGCACCCTCGGGGGGCCCGACCTGACCGCGATCGGCAGGCGGCAGCTCGGGATCCGCTTCCAGATCGACCATCTGAAGTGCCCGTCGTGCGTGAATCCCGGGTCGCCGATGCCGCCCTCGCGTGAACTCGACGCCAAGGAGCTGCGCGAGCTCGCGGTCTTCCTCGAAGCCTCGAAGGGCACTCACTGACAGGGACCAGCGACAATCCCGGGGAATGCACGTCTTCCTCGGGATCACGGGAGCTTCCGGCGCGCCATACGCGGCGCGGCTGCTCGAAGCGCTCGCCGCGGCGGACTGCGAAATCGGAATCTGCGCCTCAGGGGCCGGCATCGAGGTGCTGGCGACCGAGCTCTTCGGCGACCCGGCGCTGCCGCGCGACGAAACGCTCGCGCGGCTGCTCGAGCACGCGAACGGCGCGGCCCGCGTCCACGACCCCGACGACTGGGGCGCTCCGTACGCGTCTGGCTCCGCGAAGGTCGACGCGTACGTGCTCTGCCCCTGCTCGATGGGAACCGTCGGGACGATCGCCTCCGGTGCGATGCAGAACCTCATCCACCGCGCAGCCTCGGTCGCGATCAAGGAGGAGCGCCGCCTCGTGCTCATGCCGCGCGAGACGCCCCTGTCGGCGATTCACCTCCGCAACATGCTCACGCTCCGCGAGGCCGGTGCCACGATCCTGTTCCTCGCGCCCGGCTTCTACCACGGCGCCGAGACCGTGGAGAACCTCGTCGACTTCATCGTCGCCCGGGCCATGGACCTGCTCGGGCTGGAGCACGCGCTTCAGCCGCGCTGGGGCCAGCCGTGACCGTCGAGAGCGGGCGGCTCCCGGCCGAGGGCGTCCAGCGGATGTTCGACCGGATCGCGCCCGTCTACGACGCGATGAACCGCGTCATGACCGCCGGGCTCGACCAGCGCTGGCGGCGGGCGACCGTCCGGGCGGCGGTGCACGAGGGAGACCACGTCCTCGACGCCTGCTGCGGGACCGGCGACCTCGCCGTGGCCGCCTGGAACGCGGGCGCCGGCCACGTCGTCGGCCTCGACTTCTCCGAGCGGATGCTCGAACGGGCGAGGCGAAAGGCGCCCGAGCTCGAGTGGCTGCAGGGCGACGTGCTCGCCCTGCCCTTCGAGGACGCGAGCTTCGACGCGGCGGTCGTCGGGTTCGGGGTGCGGAACGTGGAGGACCTCGAGGCGGCGCTCGGGGAGCTGCGTCGGGTGCTCCGAGTCGGGGGCCGGCTCGGGATCCTCGAGATCACCACGCCGCGCGGGCCGCTCGAGCCCTTCTACAAGCTCTGGTTCGATCGCGTCGTGCCGCTGCTCGGCCGCCTCCTCCCGGGCGGGGACGCGTACACGTACCTGCCCGCCAGCGTGCGCCGCTTCCCCGAGCCCGAAGCGCTCGCCGCGCTGCTCGGCTCCTGCGGCTTCGAGGCCGTGCGGTTCCGCCGTTTCGCCGGGGGTATCGTGGCGCTGCACGTTGGAGAGGCGCGCTGATGGCCACAACGCTCTCGGACATTCGCTCGGTGCCGGGGCTGGCCGCCTATCTCGACGCGCTCGAGGAGCGGCTCGCGTACACGGTCGCCACGCATCCGGGGCTCGTCGCCGCCGTGGGGAACGAGGCGCTCGCCGCCGGCGGGAAGCGGCTCCGGCCCGCGCTCGTGTTCCTGTCGGCACGGCCCGGTGAGGAGCCGTCGCTCGCATCAGGGGTCGCGGTCGAGCTCGTCCATATGGCGACGCTCGTCCACGACGACCTGATCGACCGCGCCCACTTTCGCCGCGGCAAGGCGGCTGCCTGGTCGGTCTACGGTCCCGCGGCCGCGCGCGCGACGGGCGACTACCTGTTCGCCCGCGCCTTCGCGGAGTTGAGTGCGACCGGAGACGCGGCCGCCGTCGAGATCCTCGCCGACGCGACGCTCTGCCTCGCGCGCGGCGAGGCGCTGCAACGGACGCAGACCAGGGATCCATCGACGACGATCCAGGCCTACCTCGAGCGGTGCGCGCTCAAGACGGGGAAGCTGTTCGAGGCCGCCTGTCGGCTCGGCGGCGGTTCCGGGGAGTACGGCCTCGCGCTCGGGATTGCGTTCCAGATCGCGGACGACGTCCTCGACTGCTCGGGCGCCACGATCGAGACGGGCAAGATCGCCGGCACCGACTTGCGCGACGGAACGCCGACCCTGCCGCTCCTGCTGGCGGCGCAGCGGGATGCAGCCGTCAGGGTCGCGCTCGCCGGGGGCCCGATGGACGGCGCGCTCGTCCGCGTGGCGGCGACCGGTGCCCTCGACGAGGCCAGGCAGGTGGCTCTCGACTACGCTGGACAGGCCAGGGCGCGTCTCGACGGCGAGCTGCACAGAGACGAGCTCGAGGCTCTGACTCACGCAGTCGTCGATCGGGAAAGGTGAAGTCCGAAGTGGCTGTCTTGGACACGCTCGACACGCTCGCGCCGATCCGGGAGAAGGTGCTCGCCAGCGAGCGCCTCGACTTCGACGACGGCGTCGCGCTCATGGAGACGGACGACTTGCTCGCGCTCGGCGACCTCGCCGACCTCGCGCGCCGGCAGCGCGGCGGTGGCGACGAGGTCTACTTCGTCCAGAACATCAACCTGTACCAGACGAACGTCTGCCGGGTGAAGTGCAAGTTCTGCGCCTTCGCCAAGACGCGCAAGCAGGAGGACGCGTTCACGCTGACCGACGACGAGTTCGTCGAGGACGCGGTCGCACAGCATGCGATCCACGGCTTCACCGAGATCCACACGGTCAACGGCGAGAACCCGCACGTCGACCTCGAGTACTACGCGGGGCTGCTGCGCAAGCTGACGGAGGCGTTGCCCGACGTCCACCTCAAGTTCTACACGGCCTCTGAGATCCACCACATGTCGCGGCTCGAGGGCTGTTCGCACGAAGAGGTACTGCGCACGTTGCGGGATGCCGGCCTCGACTCGATGCCGGGCGGCGGAGCCGAGATCTTCGCCGACCGCGTGCGCGCGCTCATCGCGCCGGGCAAGGAGCATCCGGACGAGTGGTTCGACGTCCACGACACCGCGCACAGGCTCGGGATCACGACGCAGTGCACGATGCTCTACGGCCACGTCGAGACGTACGAGGAGCGCGTCGACCACCTCCTGCGGCTGCGCGAGCAGCAGGACAGGACCGGCGGGTTCCTCTCCTTCATCCCGCTCGCGTTCCACCCGGAGAACACCGTCTTCGAGCGCCGCGGCTTCCGCTTCACGACCGGCGCGGACGACCTGAAGGTGATTGCCGTCTCGCGGCTCCTGCTCGACAACGTCCCGCACGTGAAGGCGTACTGGATCATGATGGGCCTCCCGCTCGCCCAGGTCGCGCTCCACTTCGGCGCCGACGACGTCCAGGGAACGGTGGTGCGGGAGAAGATCTTCCAGGCCGCGGGCGCGAGCGCCGGCACCGAGCAGAAGGTCGCGGAGCTCGTTCGGTTAGTGCGCGACGCGGGCCGCATCCCTGTGCAGCGGGACAGCCTCTACAACGAGATCCGCCGATGGTGAGGCTGGGCCGCATCGCCTACGTGAACATGGCGCCGGTCTTCTACCGGGTCGACGCCGAGGTGGAGGAAGTGCAGGGCGTGCCGACCGACCTGAACCGGCGCCTGCTCGCGGGCGAGATCGACACGGCGCCGATCTCGTCCATCGAGTACGCGCGCCATGCCGACTCCCTGCGCCTGCTGCCGCGGCTGTGCGTCGCCTCCGAGGGAGCCGTCGACTCGATCCAGCTCGTGTCCCGCGTGCCGCTCGAGCGGGTCGGGACGGTCGCCGTCACGCCGGAGTCGGCCACCTCGGTCGCGCTGACGAAGGTGCTGTTGCCCGAGGCCGAGCAGGCGCCGCTCGAGGCGTACGAGGCGGGGGACGCGGAGGGGAAGCTCCTGATCGGGGACGCCGCCCTGCGCTCGGCGTTCGAGGATCCGACGCCGCACCACGACCTCGGCCGGCTCTGGCTCGAGCGGACGGGGCTGCCGATGGTATTCGCGGTCTGGGCGTGTCC
>DATEPQ010000202.1:0-8044 GCA_035273125.1 Gaiellaceae bacterium | reverse complement strand
GTGCCCTCGTACGTGAGCACGGTCTCGAGGTTGTTCATGTGGCGGATGACCGGATACTCGAGCGTGATCCCGTTGCCGCCGAGGATCGAGCGCGCCGAGCGCGCCACGTCCAGCGCGCCGCGGACGTTGCCCATTTTCCCCATCGACACGTGCTCCGGCCGGAGCGTTCCCTCGTCCTTCATCCGCCCGAGATGGAGCGCGACGAGGGCGCCGCGATTCACCTCGAGCGCCATCTCCGCGAGCTTCTGTTGCGTGAGCTGGTAGCCGGCGATCGGCTTGCCGAAGACGATCCGCTCCTTCGCATAGTCGAGCGCGGTCTCGAGGCAGGTCCGGGCCGAGCCGACGACGCCGAACACGATCCCGAAGCGCGCCTCGTTGAGGCAGGAGAGCGGCCCCCGCAGCGAGTTCACCTCGGGGAAGCGGTTCTCCTCGGGCACGCGCACGTCGCGCAGCACGAGCTCCGAGGTGACCGACGCCCGCAGCGAGAGCTTGTGGTGCATCAGCGGCGCCTCGAGCCCGGGCATGTCCTTCTCGACCAGGAAGCCGTTGATCTCGCCGTCTTCCGTGCGCGCCCAGACGATCGCGACGTCCGCGATCGAGCCGTTCGTGATCCACATCTTCGAGCCGTTGAGGATCCAGTCGGAGCCCTCGCGCTTCGCCGTGGTGCGCATCGACCCGGGGTCGGAGCCGGCGTCGGGCTCGGTCAGGCCGAAGCAGCCGATCTTCTCGCCGGCGTGCATCGCCGGCAGCCAGCGTTGCTTCTGCTCCTCGGAGCCCCATCTCCAGATCGCGTACATCGAGAGCGAGCCCTGCACCGAGACGAGGCTGCGGATTCCCGCGTCGCCCGCCTCGAGCTCCTGGCAGACAAGCCCGTACATGACCGAGCTCGCCTCCGGCAGTCCGTAGCCCTCGAGGTGCATGCCGAACAGCCCAAGCCGTGCGAGCTCGGGGATCAGCTCGGTGGGCAGCTCGCCGCGCTCGAACCACTCGCCGACGTACGGCTTGACCTGCTCCGTGACGAACTGGCGCACCGTGTCGCGGATGGCGCGCTCCTCGTCGGAGAGCAGGGCGTCGAGCGCGAGGAAGTCGCGCGGGTCGAGCTCGGTCTTCTTCGCCGTCGTCGCCACGGGCTCATCGTACGGATCTGTCGGATTTCGGGCAGCGCGAGTACTCTTTGACTGACCAGTCAATCAAGAGTCCGGAGAGCGCGATGGTGGCGATCGACGAGAGCACTAGGGCGGGCGTCTCCTTCGCCCTGACCGAGGAGCAGAAAGAACTGCGCCGGCTCGCGCGCACCTTTGCGGAACGCGAGATCCGGCCGAGGGAGGCGGAGCACGACGTCGAGCAGCGCCATCCGGCGGAGCTCGTGGCGCAGGCGCACTCGCTCGGCCTGATGAACCTTCACGTCCCCGAGGAGTACGGCGGCCCGGGCCTCGGCGCCTTCGACGGCCTCCTCGTCGGCGAGGAGCTCTACCGGGGCTGCTCCGGGATCGGGACGTCCATCACTGCTAACGGCCTCGGCTCCGGCCCCGTCCTCCTCTTCGGGTCGCCCGAGCAGAAGGCGCGCTGGCTGCCGCCGCTCGTCGAGCAACCGATCCTCTGCTCCTTCGCCCTCTCGGAGCCGGGCGCGGGCTCCGACGTGGCGGCGCTGCGCTCGACCGCCGTGCGCGACGGCGGCGAATACGTCCTCAACGGCTCGAAGACGTTCATCACGAACGCCGGCCACGCCGACTGGGCCGTCGTGTTCGCCAAGACCGATCCGACCGCCGGTCGCCGCGGGATGTCGGCGTTCGTCGTCGAGATGAGCTCGCCGGGGGTCGTGATCGAGAAGCACCTCGAGAAGATGGGCCAGCGCGCGACCGACACCTCCGCCTTCGCCCTCAACGACGTTCGTGTGCCCGTGGAAGACCGCCTTGGCGAGGAGGGCGACGGCTTCAAGATCGCGATGGCGACGCTCGACTTCACGCGGCCGGGCACCGCCATCGGCGCGGTCGGGGTCGCGCAGGCGGCGTACGAGCATGCGCTCGAGTACTCGAAGGAGCGCGTGACCTTCGACCTCCCGATCGCGATGCACCAGGCGGTCAGCTTCATGGTCGCGGACATGGCGACCGAGATTCAGGCGGCCCGGCTCCTCTGCTGGCAGGCCGCGTGGATGTTGGATCAGGGCCTGGGCCGCGAGGCGACGCTCTACTCCTCCTTCGCCAAGCGGTTCGCCGCGGACACCGCGATGAAGGTCACGACGGACGCGGTGCAGGTGCTCGGCGGCTACGGCTACATCAAGGAGTACCCCGTCGAGAAGCTCATGCGCGACGCGAAGCTGTTCCAGATCTACGAGGGGACGTCGCAGATCCAGCGGCTCGTGATCGCGCGCGAGATCTTCACGCCGAAGAGCTAGCGGCGGCCTCGGCGGCGCGGATCGCGTCCGCGAGCCAGTCGGGAACACGGGTCGGACGGAACGTCACGGCGTCGACGCAGGCGTGCTCGGTGAAGCCGTCGGCGAGCAGTTCGTCACCGCGGACGATCGCGTACTCGTAGCGGAAGCGGGCGCCGCGAGGGCCGACGCAGCGGGTGTGGACGACGAGCTCGTCGTCGAACCGGGCCGGGATCCGGTAGCGGCAGAACGACTCGAGGACGAGCGCCTCGATCCCCTGATCCCGCAGCGCCTGGTAGCCGCCGGCGCACTCGCGCAGGTACTCCACGCGCGCGACCTCGAACCAGACGACGTATGCAGAGTTGTGCGCGACGCCCTGGGCGTCGGTGTCCGCAAAGCGCACCCGGATCGGGACCGAGAAGGTGTAACCGTCCATCCGGCGTCCAGTATCTCGCCATGGGACTCGACCGTCTCGGAGAGCTGGTGCGGGAGCGGCAGCCCTGCGTCGTGCTCACGGGTGCCGGCATCAGCACCGAGTCGGGGATCCCCGACTTCCGGTCGGCGGGTGGCATCTGGGAGCGGTACGACCCGACCGAGGTCGCGAACATCGACGCGCTCCGCCGCGACCCACGGCGTGTGTGGGAGTTCTACGCGCTCCGGCTCGATGCACTTGGCCACGCGGAGCCGAACGACGGCCACCGTGCGCTCGCCGAGCTCGAGGAGCGAGGCTGGATCCGCGCCGTCGTCACGCAGAACGTCGACGGCCTGCACCAGCGGGCCGGCTCGCGCGAAGTGGTCGAGGTGCACGGGTCGCTGCGTGAGGCCGAGTGCATCCACTGCGGAGTCCGGATGACGATGGAGGAGGCGCTCGCCTCGTTACCCCTGCCGCCGTGCCCGGAGTGCAGAGAAGTGCTCAAGCCGGGAGTCGTGATGTTCGGCGAGCTGCTGCCGGCAGCGGCAATCGAGCGGGCGCAGGCCCTCGCGGCCGAGGCAGGACTCCTCCTCGTGATCGGCTCCTCGCTGGAGGTGCATCCGATTGCGGCGCTGCCGGGCGAGACCCTCGGAGCGGGCGGCGCGCTCGCGATCGTCAACCGCGGCAGCACCCCGTGGGACTCCCGGGCGGAGCTCGTGCTCGAAGCCGGCGCGGGGGAGACGCTGCGCGGGCTGGCGGTCGCGCTCGGTATCGTCGAGTCGGACCGATCGAGGAGGAGCGATGGCTGAACAGAAACAGGATCTGCTGGGCCGGCTCGCCGACCTGAGCGAGGGAGCCGTTCAGCGGTTGGCCGAGGCGCCCGGCGCGGACCGCGCCCTCCAGGCGCTGAAGGGGCTCGCCGACAAGGTCGACGACCTGCAGCGCCGCACGCGGGGCTTCGAGGAGCTCGAGCGGCGGCTGACGACGCTCGAGAAGCGGGTCGACGCGATGGCGAAGCCGAAGCCGGCGCGGAAGCCGCCGTCAGGTGCGGGTGCGCGGCCGGCGAAGCCCGATTCGCCGCCGAAGAGCCCCTGATCGCTCGACCGCGACGGCACCGGCCGCTGCGGCCGTTGCCAGGAGCAGCCCGCCGGCGAGGTCGGTCGGCGTGTGGAAGGCCGCGAGCTCGAGCAGCACGACGACGGCCACGAGCCAGATCGCGAGCGGGGCGCGGAGTCGCGGCCAGGCGCTCGCCAGCGCACCGGCGACGAGCGCGCAACGGAGCGCGTGACCGCTCGGCCACGACGCGTCGAAGCCGACGAGGTGCACGCCGTCGCGATAGAGGGGCTCGCGCGTCAGCGTGTGCCGGAAAACCACCTCGACCGCGACGGCCACCAGCCACGCCGCCGTCCAGCAGACGGCCGCCTCCACCCGGCCCCGGGTCCAGAGCCGCCAGCCGGCGGCGGCCATGAGCAGGAACGAGATGACGACCTGCCCGGGGAGCGTGACGATCTCGGCCACGCCCGCGCCGGCGGGGTGGAATGGCGCGTGGAGCAGCGGGACGACCGACTCGAGCGTGCTCGGGGGCCCCGAGGGGGCGCCGGCGAACGGCATCGCGTGCTCGACGGCCCACCGATCGAGCCCCGTCACGGCTCCCGAGGCGACGAGAGCGGCGAGCGCGACGAACGCTGCGGCGGCAGCCAGGGCAACGCTACGCAGCAGGCACCCGCAGCCGCAGCGCCGAGGGAACGACTTCAAAGCGGGCCGGCGTCGTCCCGATCGGCTCGCCGTCGACCTCGAGCGGCAGGGGCTCGTCTGCACTGATCTCGACCGACGAAGACCGCAGGAGCTCCACCTTCGGATGCGAGAGATACCGGCCGCTGTAGAGCTTCGGCGCGGTGGTGACGAAGTCGAGCTTCGACACGTCCCCGATCGTGACGACGTCGAAGGCTCCGTCGTCCTGTCGCGCTTCGGGCGCGAGCTTCATCCCGCCGCCGTGCCAGTTGCCGTTGGCCACGATGACGTCGTGCATCGGTCCCTCCCGGCGGACCCCGCCCTCGAGGTCCACGGCGACGCGAGTGTTCTGCCAGGCGAGGAACTCGCGCGTGAGCGCGTAGAAGAACGTCGCGCGGCCGCCGAGCGCCTTCGTCATCGAGTTCGCGCGCTGCGCGACGGCGCCGCTCATCCCGGCCGAGCCGACGTTGGCGAAGAAGCGGCTCGTGCCGCTCCCGAGCTCGACGCGGCCGAGGTCGATCGTGCGCGACTCATGGCCGAGCGCGACCCGGACGGCGTCGTCGAAGCGGCTCGGGATCCCGTGAGTTCGCCCGAAGTCCTGACCCGTCCCGCACGGCAGCACGGCGATCTCGGCATCGGTGCCCGCGACGCCGTTGGCGACCTCGTTCACCGTGCCGTCTCCGCCGATCACGACCAGCAGCGAGCCCTCCGAATCCCTCGCCGCCTGCGCGAGGTGGCCCGGAAACTCCGACAGAACCTCCTCGCCGCGCAGGCCGAGCTCGGCAGCGCGTCTCCTGAGCTCGGGCCAACGCTTGCCGGTCGCGCCGTTTCCGGAGGCCGGGTTGACGAGGAAGATCGCGTTAATCGCTCGTGACGGTCATGAGCGCGACGCGCGTCATCCGGTCGACCGCCGCCCGCAGCTCGTCGTCGGTGATCCGAGTGAAGACGCCCTCGACGATGATGTCGGAGACGGTGAGGAGGCAGCCGCCCCGGACTCCCTCCACCTTGCCGATGCCGCCGATCGCCGCGACCGTGAACAGCGCGGCGGCCTCCATCTCGACGCCGAGGACGCCGCGGCTCGACCAGCGCTCGTACTGCCCCTCGCTCGGGTTGTAGAAGACGTCGCTCGAGACGATGGGCCCGACGTGCATCGGCTGTCCGAGCTCCTTCGCAGCGTGCACGGCGCCATGGATGAGATCCCAGGAGGCGGTCGGGCAGTGGGGCTCGTCGTCCACGAGGTGCATCGCGGTCGAGTCGGCGGGCACCGCGGTGAGCGCCACGATCAGGTCGCCGAGTGCGTGGTGCGCCTGGAGCCCGCCGCAGGTGCCGACGCGCATCAGCCGCTTGCAGCCGAGCTGGATCAGCTCCTCGAAGACGATCGTCGCGCCGGGACAGCCCATGCCCGTGCCCTGCACCGAGACGCGCTTCCCTTCCCAGGTGCCCGTGTAGCCGAGCAGCCCCCGCTCCGCGTTCACCTGGGTCACGTCGTCGAAATACGTCTCGGCGATGTACTTCGCGCGCAGCGGGTCGCCGGGAAGGAGGACGGCGTCGGCGTAGTCGCCCGGTTCCGCTCGGAGATGAATCGGCACGCCGCGACTCTATCCCGGTGATGATTCCGGCATGGCCGAGACCCTGTCGCCCACACTCGACCAGGTGCTCGCCTTCTGCGCCGAGGAACCGGTCGAGCGCGTCTTCCTCGAGGACATCGCCCGGCGCGGGCTCGGGCGCTTCTCCGCCGTCGCCGGCGCAGATGGGCAACTCGAGGCCCTGTGCCACGTCGGCGCCAACATCGTCCCTTCCGGCCACGGCTGTGCCGGATTCGCCGAGTCGGCGGCGCGTAGCGGCGCGCGGATGGTGATCGGCGAGGAACGCGCGGTCGGGGAGCTGTGGGACGCCGCACGCCGCCGGATGCCGCGGCCGCGCGAAGATCGCCCGGGGCAGCCCGTCTACGCACTGCGGGAGGCGCCGGAACCGGGGGAGACGGGGTTGCGGGCGGCGCGCCTGTTCGACCTCGACCTCCTCGTGCCCGCGTGCGCCGAGGCCCACCGGGAGGAGATCGGCGTCGACCCGCTCAAGCGTGACGCGGAAGGCTTCCGCTGGCGGACGCGACAGCAGATCGAGGAAGGGCGCTCGTGGCTCTGGGTCGAGCAGGGGGTGATCCTCTTCAAGGCCGAGGCATCCGCGTGGACGCCGGCGGCGGTGCAGCTGCAGCAGGTCTGGGTCGATCCGCAGGCCCGCCGTCATGGCTACGCCCGCCGCGCCCTGCGCGACCTCTGCCGGCTGCTGCTGCAGCACGTGCCGGCGGTGTGCCTCTTCGTCCGGCCGGAGAACGACCCGGCGCTGCGGCTCTACGACTCGATCGGCATGACCCGCGAGCTGACGTATCGCAGCCTCGTGTTCTAGCCAGACATGTCCTGGTAACTGATACCGAGACGTGTCCGCGTTGGACCTGGCCGCTGCAGTTGAATCGCTTGAGTAAGCGGCGCTTGGCCCTTTGGCCATGTCTGGGTATCTGTTACCGAGACATGGCCGGAGGAGTCCGTTGCGGCACAGTCCGGCACAATCGGCGGATGGACGAGTTGCGCGACCGGGTCGAGCGCTTCGTCCGCGAGCACGAGCTGATCCCGGCCGCCGGTGAGGTCACGTGCCTCGTCTCGGGCGGCGCCGACTCGACCTGCCTCCGGCACTTGCTCGGCTCCCTCGGCTACCGCGTGTCGGCGCTACACGTGAACCACAAGCTGCGCGGGCCCCACTCCGAGGAGGACGCGCGCTTCTGCGCGGAGGCCCTCGACGCCGAGGTCGTCGAAGCAGACGGGCGCGGCCTGACGGAGGCGGCCCTCCGCGAGCAGCGGTACCGGGTAACAGGGCGCCACAACCTCCGGGCGACCGGCCACACTGCCTCGGACCAGGTCGAGACGATCCTCTACCGGCTCGTCTCCCGCGGGGCGGCAACCGGCATCGCGCCCAAGAGCGACCACGGAGTCATCCATCCTCTGCTGCCGCTCTGGCGGGAGGAGACCGAGGCGTATTGCCGCGCAGCCGGGCTCGAGTTCCGCGTCGACGCCTCGAACGTCGACACCAAGCGCGGCCTGATCCGCGACGAGATCCTGCCGCTCCTGCGCCGCCTCCATCCGGCCGCCGACGAGAACCTCCTGCGCGCGCTCGACAGCCGCGACACGCTCCCGCCGGCGCTGGCCGAGCTGCTGGCGGCACCCGTCGGCTCGAAACGCGTCGACCTCGGCCGAGGGGTGCAGGCGGTTCGCGAGCACGAGCGCCTCTGGCTTGAGCGCGGGCCGGTCGAGCTGGCCGGCGAGATCCGCTGGGGCGACTGGACGATCCGCTCGGACCTCGAAGGGCTTAGAGTGCGCGGATGGAGGCCCGGCGACCGGTTGGCGGGTAGGAGGCGCAAAATCCAGGACGTGTTCGTCGACGCGAAGGTGCCGCGCTCGGACCGCGAGGCGTGGCCGCTCGTCGTGCGCGGCGACGAGGTCGTGGCCGTGCCCGGCATCGTCGAGCATCCGGGGGTGGAC
>DATEPQ010000201.1:0-24400 GCA_035273125.1 Gaiellaceae bacterium | reverse complement strand
TGCGTCACGTCGCTCAGCACCTCGAGCAGGCGGATCTCGAGCGCATCCTCGCTCTTCGGCTTCGTCACGACGAGCCGGTCGCCCTCGTCGGCGATGAAGGTGGGCGCCGTCATCCAGTTGAGCGGCTTGTAGCCGCCGGCGTCGTCGTGGACGAGCACCGAGCCGTCCCCCTTGAGGATGAGGAGCCGCACGGCCTCCGGCAGCACGGCCGAGAGGCGGCCGGAGTACGTGACTTCGCAGCGGGCGACGATGAGACGCACGCCGCGCAACCTACTGTCCCTTTCGGACACGTCCGGTGTCTGACACCGGCCCTGTCCGAATGGGCTATGTCTCGCCTGCGGTGGAGGTCTGGGTTGCTTGCGACCAGACGACCTGCCACCTGCCGTCTCGACGCTCGTAGTAATCCGTGTGCCAGCAACGGGTCGGCGGAAGCTCCCGCCCTTCGACCACGATCTCGATCGTCGACCGGTAACGGAGGCAGCCCGCGTTCGCGCGCACCCGCGCCTCGATCTCCTCGGGCTCCCAGCGCAGATAGTTGATCGCGCCGGACGCGACACCGCCGAGATACTCCGCCTTCGAGAGCGAGGCGCCGCCGGGCGTGACGAGCCGGAAGTCGCCGGCATGCAGCTCGTCTGCCCACCCCAGATCCGCGGCGACGAGCGCACGCAGGCGTTGCCGCTCCACGTCTGCCAACGCTGCTTCGCTGACTGTGTCTCGTGATTCAGGTGGTATGGACATGTCCGCCTCGGACACGTCCGGTGTCTGACACCGGACGTGTCCGTTCAGGTCAGGTGCGTTCGACGCGCGAGCCCCCGACGGTCGCTTCCTCGCCGTCGTCGAAGCGGATCCACGCCTTGCCGTTGCCGTCGTAGTCGGGAGACCAGACGAGGAGTGTCGCGTCGCGGCCGCCGACCCGCACGCGCTCGCTCCCCTCCTCCTCCGCCCCGCTCCAGACGCGGATGAACGGGTTCTCGCGGCGCTCGCGCCCGATCGTCGTCTCGTCCGAATGGCCCGGAAGGACGCGCGTCGTGTCGGGAAGTTCGAGCAGTACCTCCATCACCGACCGCCGCACCGCCGCCACGTCACCCCCGCCGACCGCGTCGCGGAAGAGCGTGTCGCCCGTCGCGACCAGCTCGCCGGCGATGACGAAGGAGAGCCCGTCGTCGGAGTGGCCCGGCGTCGCGAGTGCCTGCACCTGCAGTCCGTCCCACTTCCACTCGCCGGCCTCGGCGAGCACCGGGATCGCGTACCGGCGCACGAGCTCGTCCTCGTTCTCGACGTGGTCGTGGTGCCCGTGCGTGCGGAGCAGCGCGACCGGCGTCGTCCCCCAGCGCTCGACCGCCTCGATCAGCGGCGCGACGTCGGCCCCGGAGTCGACGAACACCGCCGGCCCCCCTTCGGCTGCGACCACGAAAGCGTTGCTGAGCCAGTCGGGATGCATGCTCTTCTCCACGAGCATGGCGGTAACCTAACTGCGTTCCCCACGAGGAGGATTGATGGCGGGCCTGCTCTCACGCACTGCGATGGTCATCAAGGCGAAGTACTCGAAGCTGCTCAACCGGGCCGAGAACCCGACCGAGACGCTCGACTACTCGTACGAGCAGATGCTCACGCAGCTGCAGAACGTCAAGCGTGGCACCGCGGACGTCGTCACCTCGAAGAAGCGGCTCGAGCTGCAGCAGCAGAAGCTCGAGCAGAACGTCGTAAAGCTCGAGACCCAGGCCCGGCAGGCCGTCGCGGCGAACCGCGAGGATCTCGCCCGGCAGGCGCTCGAGCGCAAGTCCCTCGCCCAGCAGCAGCTGCAGGACATGGACGGGCAGGTCAAGCAGCTCGACGACCAGCAGGAGAAGCTCGTCGCGGCGCAGCAGCAGCTCGAGACCCGCATCGAGTCCTTCCGCTCGCAGAAGGAAGTGCTCAAGGCGCAGTACTCGGCCGCCGAGGCCCAGGTGAAGGTGGGCGAGGCCGCGACCGGGATCGGCCGGCACATGGAGGACACCGGCCTCGCCATCCAGCGCGCCAAGGACAAGACCGAGGAGATGCAGGCGCGCGCGGCGGCGATCGACGAGCTCACGTCGACCGGCGCCCTAGAGGACTTCACGGCGGGCGACCAGACGCAACTCGACCGCGAGCTCGCGCAGATCTCGTCCGCCTCGCAGGTCGACGACGAGCTCGCGAAGCTCAAGGCGGAGGTCGGCACGGGCACGCCCCAGAAGGAGATCTCCTCCGGTGGCGACGACCAGCCCACCCCGGCCGCGGAGACCGAGTCGGCCTCGCAGCAGGCCGAAAAGACCACCGAGTCCTGACCCGCTTCGGCGACATCCTCTTCGGCCGGAGGAAGCTCCAAGGGCCGGCCGCGGAGAGGCTGTTCGCGCTCTCGACCGCCGCCATCACGCTCGACACGGCCTGCGCGCTCAAGACGGCCGGCGACGCCGCGCTCATCTTCAAGCCGCTCTCGGCGGGAGAGTTCAGCGCGAGCGAGAGCGACGCCGAGGAGCTGCTGCGCGGCGTCGCGCGGGATTCCGGCTCCACGATCGACCGCAAGACCGACTCGTTCGGCTTCAAGTGGGTGATCGTCCACGACCCCCAGCTCGAGGATCAGGTCGCGGGCGTCCACACGCTCGCGTCCGAGCTCGAGGATCACGGCTTCGGCGGACAGCTGCTCGCCGCCGCCTTCCGCTTCGAGGAGACCGCGTCGGCCCCCGGGCATCCCGTCTACTGGATCTACGGCTTCAAGACCGGCACGTGGTGGCCGTTCGTGCCCACCGGAGCGAAGCAGGAACGCGACAACGCCCGGGAGCTCGAGTTGAAGGCCAAGCTTGAGAAGGAGCTCCCGATCGAGCCCGACCTCAGCAAGTGGCTGGCGTTGTTCGACGCGCCGATCTAGCCGACGGGCTTGCCCATCTCGCGGGCGATCTCGCTGAGGGCCGCGAGGCGCTTCTCGAGCGGCGGGTGGTCCATCATCCACTCGCTCATGCTCGTCTTCCAGTTGGTCGGGATGATGAAGAACGCGTTCATGCCCTGCACCTCGCGCAGGTCGCGCTGCGGGATCTGCGTGATGCCGCTCGAGATCTTCTGGAGCGCGCTCATCAGGTTCTCGGGAGCCCCGGTGATGATCGCGGAGCCGCGGTCGGCCGCATACTCGCGGTAGCGCGAGATGGTGCGGATCAGGATGAAGCTGATCGCGTAGACGACGACCGAGACGAGGAAGACGATCAGCCAGACCGGAACCTGGTTGTTGTTGCTGTTGCGGTTGCCTCCGCCGAAGCCGCCGAACATGCCCGCGTAGAGCCCGAAGCGGGTCAGCATCGCGGCGAGCATCGCGAAGAAGCTCGCGATCGTCATCACGAGCACGTCCCGGTTCGCGATGTGCGAGAGCTCGTGCGCCAGCACGCCCTCGACCTCTTGCGGCTCGAGCCGCCGCCAGAGCCCGGTCGTCACCGCGACCGCCGCGTGCTTCGGGTTCCGGCCGGTCGCGAACGCATTCGGGACATCGGTGTCGACGACGGCGATGCGCGGCTTCGGGAGGTTCGCCATCGCGCACAGCCGCTCGACCATCGCGTGGAGCTCCGGCGCCTGCTCGGCCGAGACGACCTTCGCCCCGGAGGCGGCGAGCGCGAGCTTGTCCGACGTGTAGTACTGGAAGAAGGCCATGCCCACCACGATCACGAGCATCGGCGCGAGTCCGACGTTGAGGAAGTAGAAGAGCGCGAGCGCGAAGCCGACGTAGAGCAGGCCGAGCAGCCCGCTCGTGAAGAGCATCCGCAGCGACAGCCCCCGGTCGCGACCAAAGCTTCTGCGTTGCATCGCCCTCATGGTACTGAGCCCCGTCGTTCCGGCGGTTCCCGCGGCCCGCGGTCTTAGCGGTTCATTAGAGTCCGGCGCGGTGCGCCACCCAGCAGTCATCGCCGCTGTCGTCGTGCTCGGCGCCCTCGTGTTCGCAGGTTGTGGTTCCCAGGGAACCGCCTCGCCGACGCCGAACACCGTGATCGGCACGATCTCGACGACGTCCAGCTCCCCGTCCGTGCCCGCCGCCAAGCTCAAGGGCGACTCGAAGAAGGGCAGCTCGGTCTTCGCGAGCGCCGGCTGCGGCGGTTGCCACACGCTCCAGGCCGCGCACTCGAGCGGCACCGTCGGACCCAATCTCGACCAGCTCAAGCCCGATTACCAGGCGGTCACCGCACAGGTGACGAACGGCGGAGGGGCGATGCCGGCGTTCAAGTCGAGGCTCAGCACGCAGCAGATCGCCGACGTTTCCGCCTACGTGGTCGACTCGACCGGCGGCACGGCGCCGTAGAGCTACCGGCCGCGTTCCCGGCGCGCGTCCGCGCCTTCGCGCTCGACCTCGACCGGACGCTGATCGCCGAGGACGGCGTGCTGCATTCGCGCACGCGGAAAGCCCTGGCGCGCACACGGGCGACCGGCACGCATGTCGTCGTGGTGACGGGGCGGATGTTCCGAGCGGTGCGCCCGTACCTGGAGCAGGCCGGGCTCGACGACCTCGTCGTCTGCTACCAGGGGGCCGTCGTCGCCGACCCGGGGACGGGAGAGTTCCTCCTCCACGTCCCGATCCCGCTTGCGGCGGCCCGGGAGGCGATGGACGCCGTGGTCGCGGCGGGCTTCCATCTCAACTGCTACCTCGACGACCTGCTCTACGTCGCCGAGGTGACGCCGGAGGCGCGCCGTTACGCCGACTTCCAGCATTTGGAGATCCACGCCGTCGGCGACCTGCGCGACTGGCTGGACCGCGACCCCACCAAGCTCGTCGCGGTCGGCGATCCCGCTGCGCTCGACGAGCTCGAGGCGGAGCTCGAGCCGCGCTTCGCGGGGCGACTCTTCATCTCCAAGTCGCTGCCGTACTTCCTCGAGTTCGCGCATCCGCAGGTGAGCAAGGGCAGCGGGCTCGAGTTCGTCGCCGGCCGGCTCGGCTTCCGGCGGGAGGAGACCGTGGCGTGTGGCGACGGCGAGAACGACCGAGAGCTGCTCGAGTGGGCCGGCTTCGGGGTTGCCGTCGCGAACGCCCACGAGGACGTCCTCGCGCGCGCCGATCTCGTCGTTCCCTCCGTGCAGGAGGAAGGCGTCGCTGCTCTTCTCGAGGCCTACTTAGACTCAGCGGGGTGATCGACGCCCGCGCCGCCCGCTCCGCCCCGGACGAGTTCCGGCGCCGGCTCGCCCGCAAGGGCGCCGCCGAGGCATTCGATGCCTGGCTCGCGGCGGACGAGCGCTGGCGCGAGCTCGTGCCGCGCGTCGACGAGCTCCGCTCGCGCACGAAGGTCAAGGGCAAGCCGACACCCGAGCAGCTCGAGGAGCTGCGCGGCATCAAGGAGCAGCTTCAGCAGGTCGAACACGAGCTCGCAGAGGCGGAGGCTGTACGAGACGACGCGCTGGGACAGGTGCCGAACCCTCCCGACGACTCCGCCCCGGACGGGTTCGCCGAAGAGGACGCCGAGGAGCTCCGCCGGGTGGGAGACCCTCCGGTCCCGGCCGAGGCGAGGGAGCACACCGAGATCGGCCGCTTCGACATGGAGCGCGCGGCTCGCCTCTCCGGCTCCCGCTTCGGCTACCTGGTCGGCGACACCGCCCTGCTCGCACTCGCGCTGTATCGCTTCGCACTCGACACCGCGGTGAGGCACGGCCACACTCCGCTGCTGCCACCCGTGCTCGTCCGCGAGGAGGCGATGTACGGCACGGGCTTCTTCCCCACCGAGCGGTCGAACATCTACGCGCTCGAGGCGGACGAGCTATATCTCACCGGGACCTCCGAGGTCGCTCTCGCCGGCCTCCACATGGGCGAGATCCTCGACGAGCTACCGCTTCGCTACGCGGCGTACTCCACGAACTTTCGACGCGAGGCAGGCGCGGCGGGCAAGGACACACGCGGCATGTTCCGGGTGCACCAGTTCAACAAGGTGGAGCTGTTCGTCTTCTGCGACCCCGCGGCGTCGACGGACGAGCACGAACGGCTTCTGGCGATCGAGGAGGAGATCCTGCAGGCACTCGGCCTTCCTTACCGCGTCGTCAACGTCGCGGCCGGAGACCTGGGAGCCCCGGCAGCGAAGAAGTACGACATCGAGGGTTGGTTCCCGTTCCAGCAGCGTTATCGCGAGTTGACGTCGGCGTCGAACACAACGGACTTCCAGGCGCGGCGCCTCGGAATTCGCCACCGGGTCGGAGGCGACCTCGAGCCGGTGCACACCCTGAACGGGACGGCGACGACCGACCGGACCGTGCTCGCGATCCTCGAGAACTTCCAGGGCGAGGTGCCGGACGTGCTGCGCGAGTACGGCGCCCCCGAACGCGTCACTCCCTAGCCAGCCACGCCTTCGCGAGCCGCTTCTGTGCGCGCGTCAGCCACGCCTCCTCGACGAGGTCGCGCAGCTCCTCCCGCTCGAGCCGGGCCAGGTCGGGGATGCGCACGAGCACAGCCGGGTACCCGTTCCAGTGCGGCGTCGTGAAATAGATCCCGCGTGCGTCCGAGAGAAGCAGCTCCTTCACGCCGAGGTCGGCCACGCGGAAGGCGAGGACGTCGGTCAGGCGCTCGCCGGTCTCGGCGTCGACGGCGTCCTTCCGCGGCCCGCGATGAAAGCAGAACATCTTCCCGTGCACGTTGTAGACCGGGCGACCGTCGTCGATCTCTTTCGTCGCCTCGGGCATGGCGAGCGCGAGCTCGTCGAGATCCTTCATCGTCGCCACGGGTGCGACACTAGATCGCGCGGCGGGGTGCCGGAGCGGTCTAACGGGACGGTCTTGAAAACCGTTGAGCCTTACGGCTCCGTGAGTTCGAATCTCACCCCCGCCGCTTCGTGGCGAGGGCCTACGCGTAGTAGCTGGCGAGGTTCGCGCTGCTGTCCTGATCGAGATTGGAGTACTCGGGAGCGTGCTCCACCTGCTCGCGTGAGCGGGCGACGGTGACCGTCTGCGTGTCGGGGTCGATCTCGGTGATCACGCTGCTGTGGATCGCGTGCTCCTTGTTGCGGCCGAAGAGCCCCTTCCGACTGGCGACGAGCACGCAGAGGCCGTCCGCGCTCACCCGCATCACCTCGCCGATCGACTCGTCGTCGGCGCCGAGCACCGTGTAGCCCACCACTCCGGCGTCGAGCTCCAGGTCGTGTTGCTGCGCTACGTCCATGCTCGCCTCCCTGGCTCTGGAGTAGTTCTTACAACGAAGCTCTTAACCCTTCACTAACAAAGTCAATCCTCCTGGTGCGGGGCGCGCGCTCTGTAGGTTCTCGGCGATGACGACGGGAGACGACCTCCGCGGCCTGATGCGTCTCTGGCCGCACGGCGTGTCGATCCTCAGCGTCGACGTCGACGGCGACCGGATGGGCGTGACCGTCTCCTCGCTCGTGTCCCTCTCCCTCGAGCCGCCGCTGATCGGGGTCTCGATCGGGAAGGACGCGTCGTGCTACGAGCTCCTCCGCCGTTCGGGCCGCTTCGCCGTGAGCCTGCTGGGCTCCGAGCAGGAGGAGCTCGCGCGACGCTTCGCGGCCGGCTACCCGCCGATCGTCCACTGGCAGGGCGTGCCGACCCGCGAGGGACAGGTGGCGCCGCTGATCGAGGGAGCACTCGGCTGGATCGAGGCCGAGACGCAGACCGAGGCCGACGCAGGCGACCACACCTTCTTCATCGCCGACGTCCTCTCGATCGCGCATGGCCCGTCCCACCACGCGCTCGTCTACCGCGAGAGCACATACCACTCGGTGTGATCGAAGCCGTCGTCTTCGACCTCGACGGCGTGCTGCTCCAGTCGGAGGAGGTCTGGGACGCCGTGCGCGAGAGCTACGTGCGCGAGCGCGGCGGGCGCTACGACGAGGAGGTGCAGCGCGCGATGATGGGGATGAGCGCGCCCGAGTGGTCTCGCTTCCTGCACGAGGAGGCGGGCGTCCCGGACGACCCGGAGACGATCAACCGTGAGGTCGTCGAGCGGATGCTCGAGGCGTACCGGCGCGACCTGCCGCTGCTGCCGGGGGCCGAGGACGCGGTTCGGCGGGCGGCTGCGGCGTTTCCCCTCGGCCTCGCGTCCTCCTCGAATCGCGAGATCTTCGAGGCCGTGCTCGACCTTGCCGCTCTTGCCGCTTGTTTTCGGGCCACGGTCTCGTCGGAGGAGGTCGCACGCGGCAAGCCGGAGCCGGACGTCTACCTCGAAGCGGCCCGGCGGCTCGGCGTCCCGCCGGAGCAATGCGCGGCGGTCGAGGATTCGCACGCCGGCATTCGCTCGGCGAAGTCAGCCGGGATGCGAGTCGTTGCGATCCCGAACACGAGCTATCCGCCCGACGACGAGGCGCTCGAGCTCGCAGACGCCGTGGTCCGCTCGCTCGACGCCCTCACCGTCGAGATCCTCCGTGGCCCCTAACGGCCACGTCCGGTAGCCGCTACCGGACGTGCCCGAGGCCGCCACCGCCGATCGCGGCCGGGACATGTCTTGGTAACTGATACCGAGCCATGTCTACAGCAGACAGGTCCCCGGCCGGAAGCCGTTTCTGGAGATGCTCGAGGCCCGAACGGACCTGTCCCGGTAACTGATACCGAGACGTGGCCGAGGCGGGCGTGTCCAGTGGCTGCTAGGGACGGGTCGTTAGAGGATGCGGTTGCCGATTGCGTCGAAGGCGCGGATATTGGCCGCGAGCGCGGAGTCGAAGTCCTCGCGGAACAGGGTGAAGATCGTGACGTCGCGCAGCGGGCCGCCGTCGCGGCCCGGCAGCCGCCGCCGCAGCGTCGCCTCCTCCACGAAGCCGAGCTTGCGCGGGACTCCGGTGCTCGCCCGGTTGCGGGGCTCGATCCGGATCTCGATCCGGTCCGCCTCGCAGATCTCCAGGCCGACGCGCGTCAGCGCGGCCGTCGACTCGGTGACGATTCCCCGCCTCGTCGCACTCGCGCGCACCCAGTACCCGATCTCGAGCCCGCCCGGCCCGACCCGAGGGTGCAGCCCGGTGCCGCCCAGCAGCTCGGCCTCGTCGGCACCGAAGATCCCGTAGGTGAAGTTCTCCGCGGCCGCGAAACTCGAGCGGAAGAACCCGACGAGCTCGGCCTTCTGCTCGAGCGTCTGGGGCTCGTCGAGCGCCCACGGCATCCACGGCTGGAGGTGCTCGAGGCTCGAGTCGATGGCCTCCTTCAGCAGCGGCGCATCACCCGGCTCGTAGCAACGGATGACGAGTCGCTCCGTCTCGATGCGATACGGAGCGGCTGGACCTTCCCACGCCATCGCTAGAGCTTGCCGACGAGGACGCAGCCGTTGTGGCCGCCGAGGCCCATCGCGTTCGACAGCGCCACGTCGACCTGCGTCTGCCGCGCCTCGTTCGGCACGTAGTCGAGGTCGCACTCGGGGTCCGGATGGACGTAGTTCATCGTCGGCGGCAGGACGCCGTCCCGAACCGCGAGGACGCACATCATCGCTTCGACCGCACCCGCGGCCCCGAAGCAGTGGCCGGTCACCGACTTGGTGGAGGAGACCGCGAGCCGGTACGCGTGGTCCCCGAAGACCTCCTTGATGGCGCGCGTCTCGGCGGCGTCGCCGAGCGGCGTCGAGGTGCCGTGGGCGTTGATGTAGCCGACTCGCTCTCGCTCGACGCCGGATCGGTCGAGCGCGTGCCGCATCATCTCCGCGACGCCCACCGACTCCGGATCCGGCTGGGCCAGGTGGTGCGCGTCGTTCGACATGGCGTAGCCGAGGATCTCGGCGTACGGCGTCGCCCCGCGGCGCTCCGCGGCCTCGAGCTCCTCGAGCACGAGGACACACGCGCCTTCCCCCATCACGAAGCCGGCGCGGGTGGCGTCGAACGGGCGCGACGCACGCGGCGGGTGCTCGTCCTCCGCCGCGAGACCACGCATTGCGCAGAACCCCGCGAGGATCAGCGGCGTCAGGCAGGCCTCGGCCCCGCCCGCGAGCACCGCGTCGGCGTCTCCGCGCCTGATCAGCTCCGCTGCCTCGCCGACGGCCGTCGAGCCGGTCGCGCACGCGGAGACGGGCGCGTAGTTCGGCCCGCGGAAGCCGAGCGCGATCGCGAGCTGCCCGCTCGCCGTGTCGACGAGCACGTTCGGGATGAAGGTCGGCGCGACGCGGTCGGGCCCGCGCTCGCGCAGCACGTCGACCTGCTCGACGATCCCCATGATCCCGCCGATCGCCGTGCCGAACAGGATCCCGACCCGATCCGGCGAGTACGCACCGTCGAGCCTCGCGTCGGCAACCGCCTCGCGCGCCGCGCCGAGCGAGAGCAGGACGTTGCGGTCGAGCCTCCGCGCAGCCTTCGGCGACGCGACTTGGGTCGGGTCGAAGTCCTTCACCTCTGCCGCGACCCGCACCGGGAACTCGCTCGCGTCGAACGAGCGGATGAAGTCGATGCCGCTCTCGCCGGCGACGGCCGCGCGCCACGTCGACGGCGCGTCGGCGCCGATCGGCGTCACGGCGCCGAGCCCGGTCACGACCACCCTCCTCATCCCGCGAGGTTAGACGCGCGCTACGGGCGCGGGTTGCGCAGGACTCAGGCTGTCCCGGCGACCGCCGCGTCGACGAGCACGGCGTAGACGTTGATCGGTTCCGTCTTGCCCTTCATCAGCACCTCGCCCTGTGCCTCGACTGCGATGCCGTCGTCGATGCCCCGGCGCGTGTTCTCGTCGATCAGGATCGGCCGGCCCAGCTCCTTCGTGTGCGCCTCGAGCCGGGCGGCGACGTTGACCGTGTCACCGACGCACGTGTAGGTCGCGCGGTTCTGTGTCCCCGTATATCCCGCGACGACCCGGCCCGACGCGATCCCGACGCCGATCTGGATCTGCACCTTGTCCTGAGCCGCCTGCTCCTCGTTGAAGAGCCGGATCAGCTCGACCATCTGGCGAGCCGCGAGCACAGCCGCCTGCCGGTGATCCTCGCGCGGCGCCGGCGCCCCGAAAATCGCCATCAGCCCGTCGCCGACCATCTGGTTCACGATCCCGCCCTCGCCGTGAATCGCGTCCATCATCAGGAGGTAGTAGTCGTTGAGCAGCTCGATCGTCTCGGCCGGCTCTCGCGACTCCGAGATCGTCGTGAAGGAGCGGATGTCGCAGAACATCGCCGACGCCTCGACGTACCTCCCTCCGAGCGAGAAGCCGGTCGTGAGCAGGTCGTCCGCCACCTCCTTGGTCGCGAACTTGCTGATCAACTCCCGCTGCTGGTCGCGCAGGCGCTTCTTCTCGAGGCTCGCGTTGATCCGCGCGTTGAGCAGCACCGGATTGACCGGCTTCGTCAGGTAGTCCTCCGCCCCCATCTCGAGGCAGCGCACGACGCTGTCGAGCTCGTCGAGCGCCGAGGTCACGACGACGGGGATGTCGCGGAGCAGCGGGTCGTCCTTGAGCTCCGCCAGCACCTCGAACCCGTCGAGCTCGGGCATGAGGACGTCGAGCAACAACAGGTCGAACGGCTGCTGCCGCAGGAGCTGAAGCGCCTCGACTCCCTGCTCGGCAAAGCTGACCGCATGCCCCTGCTGCTCGAGGCCACGGGCCAGCATGAGCCGGTTCACGCGGTTGTCGTCGGCGATGAGGATCGTGCCGGCGGCAGGGGCGGTCGTGTTCACGCCGGCGACTCGGTGCGCAGCGCCGTCAGCGCTTCCTCGAGCGGGCGGTACTCCTGCTCGATCCGGTCGACGAGGTCCGAGGCGCCCTCGAGCTCGCCGGCCTTCGCGCGCTGCTCGAGGGTGCGGCACAGCTCCGCGAACTCGGCGGCGCCGAGGGTCGCGCCGTTCGACTTCAGGGTGTGTGCAGCCCGCCGCAGCTCCTCGGTGCCCTGTTCCTCCAGCGAGCGGCGGAGGGCCGCGATCAGCGCCGGCGCGTCGGCCAGGAACGCGTCGATCACCTCGGAGAGGAACGCGTCGCCGCCGAGGTCGCGCAGACTCTTGAGCGCGCCGTCGTCGAGGCTCACGTATCCCGCCGCCGCCGAGCCGCCGTCTCCGTTCGCCGCCGGCTTCGCGCGCTTCAGCGCCGCCACGAGCTCCTCGGTGCGGATCGGCTTCGCCACGTAGTCGTCCATGCCCGCCGCGAAGCACGCCTCGCGGTCCTCGGGGAGCGCGTTAGCGGTCATCGCGACGATGTGCGGGCGGCCCTCGTCCGGCCAACGCTCGCGGATCTGCCGCGTCGCGTCGAGGCCGTCGAGCTCGGGCATCTGCACGTCCATCAGGACGACGTCGTACTGGTGCCGCTCGAGCGCCTCGATCGCCTCGCGCCCGTTGGAGGCGACGTCCGCGCGATAGCCGAGCTGCTCGAGCAGCCGGAGCGCGACCTTCTGGTTCATAGCGTTGTCCTCGGCGAGCAGGATGCGGAGCGCCGACCTCGCCCGTTTTCCGTCTGTCACGATCTCGACCTCCTCCTCGCCGGCCTTGCCGGTGAGCAGTTGCAGGAGCGTGTTGTAGAGCTGTGACGCCTTGAGCGGCTTCGCGAGCTGCGCCGAGAACACGCCGCCCGTCTGCAGCTGCGGCAGCCGGCCGAGGGAGGTCAGGAGCAGCAGCGGCAGCTCGGACTCGCTGCGATGCTGCCGGATCTCGCCCGCCAGGCCGAGCCCGTCCATCCCCGGCATCATCATGTCGAGGACGGCGACGTCGAACGGCTCGCCCGCGGCAATGAGCTCGAGCGCGGTGGCCGGCAGCTCGACCGCCACCGGCTCCATCTCCCACGAGCGCGCGTGCCGGAGGACGATCTCGCGGTTCGTCGCGTTGTCGTCGACGATCAGGATGCGCCTGCCGGCGAGGTGCGGAAGGCCGTCGTCCAGCGAGATCTTCGAGGGGACGTCGGCCGCGGTCACAGGGAGCGCGATGCGGAAGGTCGAGCCCTTCTTCGGCTCGCTCTCGACCGAGATCGTGCCACCCATTAGTTCCACGAGGCGCTTCGAGATGGCGAGGCCGAGGCCGGTGCCGCCGAAGCGGCGCGTCGTCGACGCGTCGACCTGGCTGAAAGACGTGAAGAGCACGTCCATCCGGTCCTGTGGAATCCCGATGCCGGTGTCGCGGACGGCGAGCTCGACCTCGTACGCACCCGCACCGGTCTCCCTGGCGTTCACGAGCACGACGACCTCCCCTTGCTCGGTGAACTTGACCGCGTTCGAGAGGAGGTTCAGCAGCACCTGCCGCAGCCGCGGCGCGTCGCCGACGATTCCGGTAGGCGCGTCGTCGTCGATCAGGCAGCCGAGCTCGAGCTCCTTCTCCCACGCGCGGGGCGCAACGATGTCCAGCGCTCCCTCGACGCAGTCGCGGAGGTTGAACGGCTCGTGCTCGAGGTCGAGCTTGCCCGCCTCGATCTTCGAGTAGTCGAGGATGTCGTCGATCACGTGCAGGAGCGCGTCGCCGCTCGAGTGGACGACCTCGGCGAATTCCCGCTGCTCGCCGGTCAGCTCGGTGCCGAGCAGCAGATCGGTCATGCCGATGACGGCGTTCATCGGCGTCCGGATCTCGTGGCTCATCGTGGCGAGGAAGGCGCTCTTTGCCTGAGTGGCCGCCTCGGCCTCCTGACGGGCGCGCTGAAGCTCGGTGATGTCGTGGTAGATGGCATAGAAACCCGCGTTCTCCCCGCCGAAACGCAGCGGGACGAGTTCCATCTCGACGTCCAAGAGCGCTCCGTCCTTGGCGGCGCGGCGAGTGATGCGACGGGTTCGACCCTCCCCGAGCGCCTCCATGGTGACGTCCCGGCTCTCGCTCCGGAAGTCAGCCGGGACGACGAGCTCGTCGATCATTCGCCCGGCCGCTTCGTCGGCGGTGTACCCGAAGAGCGCCGCTGCGGCGGGATTCCAGCCCGTCACACGTTCGTCGGCATCCATGACGACGATCGCGGCCGGGCTGACCTCGACGAGCATCTCGAAGTACTGCTTCTGGCGGTCGATCTCGGAGAAGAGACGCGCGTTCTGGATGGCAACGCCAACGTTGGCGGCGATCGTCGCGAGGAGACGCGCGTCGGCCTCGCCGAACCGTCCCTCTTCGTCGATGCTCTGCACGCTGATCGCGCCGATCGCCCTGCTTCCGACGAGGATCGGCACCCCGAGGTAGGAGAGAGACGGCGTCCCGACGGTCGCCTCCTTCTCGAGCTGCTCTCTCCGGTTCAACAGCAGCGGCTCTCGCGTTTGCAGGATCTGGGACGTGAGGCCCTCGCCGTACTCCATGGCCGCTTCTGCACGGCGCTCGCCGCTCTCGTAGTAGTAGGCGAACTCGATGTGTCCCGCGGTCTCGTCGAGCAGTGCGACGTAGGCGATGTCGGCGGCGAACGTCTCGCGCACCTGCTCGCCGACGCGCTCGATCAGGGCATCGAGATCGAGCTGCGACGAGAGCGCCTGCCCGATGTCGTTCACGGTCGCGAGCTCGGAGACCCGCTGGCGCGTCTCGGCCACGAGACGCGCGTTCTCGAGCGCGACGCTGAGGCTGCCGGCCACCGTCGTGAGCAGCTGCTGGTCGGCCTCGTCGAAGGCGTGCTCGCGGTCGACGTTCTGGAGGGAGATCACGCCCGTCGCCTTGCCGCCCGCAACGAGCGGGATGAACAGCACCGATCTCGGCATCTCGCCGGCCAGGACAGTGCTTCCGTAGCGCTTTGACTCGGCCTCCAGATTCTCGGCGAGCAACAGCGGCTCGCGCGTCTCCAGCACGTGCTTCATGAAGCCTCCGACCGGCGCGGGCTCCGCCTGCAGGCGCTCATCCCGCTCGATGAAGTACGGGTAGTGCGCGAGGCCCGTGGCCGCATCGAACGTCCCGATGACGACCGTCTGGGCGTCGAAGACGTCCCGGATCCGATCACCGACGGCGTCGTAGATCGCCTGTGGCTCGAGCTCGCCCGCGATCGCGTCCTGCACGCTGTTGATCAGCGCCAGCTCCGCGTTCCGCTGCCGCGTCTCGTGCACCAGCCGCGCGTTCTCCAGCGCCACGCTGAGGCTCCCGGCCAGGGTCTCCAGCAGCTGCCGGTCGGACTCGCTGAAGGCGTGCTCGCGATCGATGTTCTGCAGCGAGATCACGCCGGTCGCCTTGCCGCTGACGACGAGCGGGACGAACAGGACGGACTTGCCGCCGGTACCCGCGGTGACCTCGCTGCCGAACCGCTTCGCCTCGGCTGCGAGATTCTCGTTGAGGAGCAGCGTCTCTCTCGTCTCGAGCACGTGCCCGCCGAACCCGCTCGGCGGCCGCGGCGATCCCACGTCCAGTCGCTCGCCGCGCTCGATGAGGTACGGATCGTGCAGGAGGCCGCTCGCCTCGTCGAGCATCGAGATCGCGACGATCTGCGCGTCGAAGATCTCCTGGATCCGGTCGCCGACCGCGTCGTAGATCGCCTGTGCGTCGAGCTCCCCGGCGATCGCGTCCTGGACGCTGTTGATCAGCGCCAGCTCCGCGTTCCGCTGCCGCGTCTCGTGCACCAGCCGCGCGTTCTCCAGCGCCACGCTCAGGCTCCCCGCCAGCGTCTCCAGCAGCTGCTGATCCGATTCCCCGAACGCGTGCTCGCGATCGACGTTCTGCAGGGAGATCACACCGGTGGCCTTGCCGCCCACCACGAGCGGAACGAAGAGCACGGACCTGGGCTCCTCGCTGCCTTCGATGATCTCGCTCCCGTACTGCCGGGCTACGTCTCGGACGTTCTCGACGACCAGCAGCGACTCACGCGTCTCCAGGACGTGCTTCCCGAAGCCGCTCGGCGGCTCCGGGTCGACGTGCCACCGCTCACCCCGCTCGAGCATGTACCGGTCGTCCAGGAGCCCGGTCGCCTCGTCGAGCATCGAGATGCCGACGGCCTGCGCATCGAACACGTCCCGGATCCTGTCTCCGACGGCGTCGTAGATCGCCTGCGGCTCCAGTTCGCCCGCGATCGCGTCCTGGACGCTGTTGATCAACGCGAGCTCCGCGTTGCGCTGCCGCGTCTCGTGCACCAGCCGCGCGTTCTCCAGCGCGACGCTCAAGCTGCCCGCCAGCGTCTCCAGCAGCTGCTGGTCCGACTCGCCGAAGGCGTGCTCGCGGTCGACGTTCTGCAGCGAGATGAGACCGGTCGCCTTCCCGCCTGTCACGAGCGGCACGAACAGGAGCGACTTCGCCATCTCGCCCGCGGCGACCGGGCTTCCATACCGCTCCGACTCGGCCTCGAGGTCCTCGGCGAGCAGCAGCGGCTCGAGGGTGTCGAACACGTGCTTCGAGAAGCCGACCGGCACGAGCGGTTCCACGTGCAGGCGTTCACCGCGCTCGATGACGTACGGGAAGTGCATGAGACCCGTCGCCTCGTCGAAGGTTCGAATCGACAGGGCCTGCGCGTCGAAGATCTCTCGGATCTTGTCGCCGACGGCGTCGTAGATCGCCTGCGTGTCGAGCTCGCCCGCGATCGCGTCCTGGACGCTGTTGATCAGCGCCAGCTCCGCGTTCCGCTGCCGCGTCTCGTGCACCAGCCGCGCGTTCTCCAGCGCCACGCTCAGGCTGCCCGCCAGCGTCTCGAGCAGCTGCTGGTCCGACTCGCCGAACGCGTGCTCCCGGTCGAGGTTCTGGAGCGAGATCGCACCCACGGCCTTGCCCCCTATCAAGAGCGGGACGAACAGCACCGACTTCGGCGCCTCGCCGGCCGAGATCACGGCACCGTACCGCTCTGACTCGGAGACGAGATTCTCTGTGATCAGGAGGGACTGGCGCGTCTCGAGCACGTATGTCGTGAAACCGCCCGGGGGTTGAGGCTCTGCTTCCAGCCGCTCACCGCGCTCGATGAGATACGGGAAGTGCATGAGTCCCGTCGCCTCGTCGAGGGTGTTGATCTGCACGGCCTGCGCGTCGAAGATCTCTCGGATGTTCTCCCCGACGGCGTCGTAGATCGCCTGGTCGTCCAACTCGCCCGCGATCGCGTCCTGCACGCCGTTGATCAGCGCGAGCTCCGCGTTCCGCTGCCGCGTCTCGTGCACCAGCCGCGCGTTCTCGAGCGCCACGCTGAGGCTGCCCGCCAGCGTCTCGAGCAGCTGCTGGTCGGAGTCGCTGAACGCGTGCTCGCGATCTCCGTTCTGCAGCGAGATGAGACCGATCGCCTTCCCGCCGGTCACGAGCGGCACGAACAGGAGCGACTTGCCCGCCTCGCCCACAGTGACCGCACTGCCGAACCGCTTGACCTCGGCCGCGACATTCTCGTTGAGCAGCAGCGTCTCCCGGGTCTCGAGCACGTGCCCGCCGAACCCGCCCGGCGGCGCCGGAGGCCCCGCGTCCAGTCGCTGGCCGCGCTCGATGACGTACGGGAAGTGCATGAGACCCGTCGCCTCGTCCAAAATCCGAATCGACACGGCCTGCGCGTCGAAGATCTCGCGGATCCTTTCGCCGACCGCGTCGTAGATCGCCTGCTGATCCAGCTCGCCCGCGATGGCGTCCTGCACGCCGTTGATCAGCGCCAGCTCGGCATTCCGTCGCCGCGTCTCGTGCACCAGCCGCGCGTTCTCCAGCGCCACGCTCAGGCTGCCCGCCAGAGTCTCCAGCAGCTGCTGGTCCGATGCGCCGAATGCGTGCTCGCGGTCGAGGTTCTGCAGCGAGATCACGCCCGTCGCCTTGCCGCCCACCAGGAGCGGGACGAAGAGGACCGACTTCGGCGCCACGCCCGTGAGAACCGGGCTCCCGAACCGCTCGGCCACATCGGAGAGGTTCTCGACGACGAGTACCGACTCGCGCGTCTCGAGCACGTGCTTCGAGAACCCGACGGGCGCCATCGGCTCCTCCTGCATCCGGTCGCCGCGCTCGATGATGTACGGGGCATGCACCAACCCGGTCGCGGCCTCGAGAGTTCGGATCGCGACGACCTGCGCGTCGAAGATCTCCTGGATCCTGTCGCCCACCGCGTCGTAGATCGCCTGCTGATCCAGCTCGCCGGCGACGGCCTCCTGCACGCCGTTGATCAGCGCCAGCTCGGCATTCCGCTGCCGCGTCTCGTGCACCAGCCGCGCGTTCTCGAGGGCGACGCTGAGACTGCCGGCGAGCGTCTCCAACAGGCGCTGGTCCGCCTCGTCGAAGGCGTGCTCGCGGTCGATGTTCTGGAGCGAGATGTCGCCGGTCGCTCTTCCGCCCGTAACGAGCGGCACGTACAGGACCGACTTCGGAATCTCGCCGGCTAGAACAGAGGCTCCGTAGCGTTCGGCCTCGACGTCGAGGTTCTCAGTGAGTAGCAGCGGCTCCCGTGTCTCCAGAACGTGCTTGGAGTAGCCGGCAGGCGGAGCTAACCGGCCCTGTAGCCGCTCACCGCGCTCGAACAGATATGGGTAGTGCAGAAGCCCGGTCGCCTCGTCCAGCAGCGAGAGCGTTACGGCCTGGGCGTCGAAGATCTCCTGGATCCTGTCGCCCACCACGTCGTAGATCGCCTGCGTGTCGAGCTCGCCCGCGATCGCCTCCTGCACGCTGTTGATCAGCGCCAACTCGGCGTTCCGCTGCCGTGTCTCGTGCACCAGCCGCGCGTTCTCGAGCGCCACGCTCAGGCTCCCCGCAAGCGTCTCCAGCAGCTGCTGGTCGGAGTCGCTGAAGGCGTGTTCCCGGTCGAAGTTGTCGAGTGAGATGACTCCGATCGCGCGACCGCCAGTGCTGAGCGGAACCCAGAGCAGCGACTGCGGCATCTCGCCGGCGATCACGTACGCGCCGTACCGCTCGGCTTCTGCGGCAGCGTTCTCGTGGATGAGCAGCGGTTCCCCCGTCTCGAGCACGTGCTTGGTGAACCCGGCCGCCAAGAGCTGCGGTTCCGGCCGTAGACGCTCGCCGCGCTCGAGCAGGTACGGGAAGCTCACCGTCTTGGTGGCCTCGTCGAGCATGGCGATGGCGACGCCCTGGGCGTCGAAGATCTCGTCGATCTTGTCGCCGACTACGTCGTAGATCGCCTGCAGCTCGAGCTCGCCGGCGAGCGCATCCTGCACGCTGTTGATCAGCGCCAACTCGGCGTTCCGCTGCCGTGTCTCGTGCACCAGCCGCGCGTTCTCAAGGGCCACGCTGAGGCTTCCGGCGAGCGTCGTCAGCAGCCGCTTGTCAGCCTCGCTGAAGGCGTGCTCGCGATCGACGTTCTGCAGCGAGACCGCCCCGATCGCCTTGGAACCTGCGACGAGCGGAACAAAGAGGACCGACTTCGGCAGCTCCCCGGCGTGGACCTCGCTTTGGTACCGCTCCCGCTCGACCTCGATGTCCTCGCTGATCAGCAGCGGCTCTCGCGTTTGCATCACGTGCTTCGTGAAGCCGACCGGCGCGTACGGCTCGACCTGAAGCCGCTCGCCGCGTTCGAGCACATACCTGTCGCGGAGCAGGCCCGTGAACTCGTCGAGGATCGTGATCTGCACGGCCTGCGCATCGAAGATCTCGTGGAGCTTGTCCCCCACGACTTCGTAGATCGCCTGGATCTCCAGCTCGCCGGCAAGTGCCGACTGGACACTGTTGATCACCGCGAGCTCGGCGTTCCGCTGCCGGGTCTCCTCGATCGCGCGCGCCCGGGAGAGTGCGACCCCGACGTGCTGACCGACGAACGCAAGTAGGTCCCGGTCCTGCTCGGTGTACGCGTGCTCGGGCGTGTACGACTGCACGACCAGTACACCCACGGTGCGGTCGTCTGACTTGAGTGGGACGCCGAGCCAGTCCTCGCAGAGATCGCCGAGCAACTCGACCTCGCCTTGCGCGACGAGGTCGGTGATCCGGTCACCGGAGAGATGCTGCGGCTCGCCGGTGCGCAGCACGTAACCGGTGAGGCTGCGCGACCGCTCGAAGGGAAGCCACTGGCTCGGATCCGGCAGAACCGCGTCGAGCCTCGTGTCGGCGAAGTACGGCCAGTTCGTCTGGCGGCGCTCCTCGTCGAACAGCGCGATGAAGAAGTTCTCGGCGTACATGAGCTCGCCGACGACCTCGTGGACGGCGCGGTAGAACTCCTGCATGTTCCGCGCCGCGCTCGCCAGCTCGGCGATGCGGTAGAGCGCGCGTTGAACCTTCTCGGCGTCTTGAGCCCCCACGACCTCGAGTATCGCGGCCGACGAACGGCTCGTCTAGGTTGGAGACATGGCTGACGCGCCGGGCTCGAACGTCCCGTTCCCCCCGATGGAGGCCGAGCTCGTCTCGGAGCTGCCGGCGGGCGACGGCTGGCGCTACGAGCCGAAGTGGGACGGCTTCCGCGGGGTGCTGGAGAACGACGGCGGAGAGCTCGCGCTCTGGTCGCGGAAGGGGCGGCCGCTGCTGCGCTACTTCCCCGAGCTGCGGCCCCTCGGCGAGCTGATGCCGAAGGGCTCGGCCCTCGACGGCGAGATCGTGATCGCCCGCGACGGCGCGCTCGACTTCGACGCGATGCAGATGCGCCTCCACCCGGCGGAAAGCCGCGTGCGCAAGCTCGCCGGCGAGATCCCGGCGACCTTCGTCGCGTTCGACCTCCTGCTCTGGAAGGGCAAGCCCGTGCACGAGAAGCCGATCGAGAAGCGGCGCGCCGAGCTGGAGAAAGTCGGCGAGGGATTCGAGCTGTCGCCGGTCTCCGGCGACGTCGAGCAGGGGATCGAGTGGCTGCGCACGTTGCAGGCAGCGGGCTTCGACGGCGTGATCGCGAAGAGGCTTGGCCTGCCCTACCTCCCCGGCTCGCGCGACGGGGTCGTGAAGGTGAAGCCGCACAAGACGGCGGATTGCGTGGTGGCCGGGATCCGCTGGAAGAAGGGCGGCCGCGAGACGATCGCCACCCTCCTGCTCGGCCTCTACGGCGACGACGGGCACCTCGACTACGTCGGCTCGGCGGCTGTCGGGGCGAGGAACCAGGCCGAGATCGCCGCCAAGGTGCTGCCGCTCGTCGACAAGAAGAGCGATCGGCGCTTCAGCGAGCCCAACCGCTGGGGCACCGGCGAGCTCGAGGAGACTCCGCTCAGGCCCAAGCTCGTCGTGGAGGTGCGCTTCGACAAGCTCGAGAAGCATCGCTTCCGCCACGGCACGCGCCTGCTCCGCTTCCGGGACGACAAGGACGCGAAGGACTGCACGTGGCGCGAGGTTCGCCCACCGCGCCGTCCCGACGACGTCGCCGTCGAGGACCTGCTGCGGTGAGGGTCGACTCGATCACGCCGATCCTCAACGTCTCCGACCTCGGCGCAAGCCTCGACTGGTTCGAGGCGCTCGGCTGGCGAACAGGCTTCACCTGGGGCGAGCCGCCTACCTTCGCCAGCGTCGTCTGCGGCGACCCCAGAGGGAGCGGCGAGATCTTCCTCTGCCTGAACGGCCAGGGCGCGCGGGGAGTTTGGATGTCCTGGTTCCTGCCGAGCCACGCCGAGCTCGACGCCGCTTACGCGCGGGCGCGTGAGCTCGACTACGAGATCTCGCGGGAGCCGGCGGACGAGCCGTGGCGGATCCGGGAGTTCCACCTCCGCCATCCCGACGGCCACACGTTCCGTGTCGGCTGCGAGAACAGGGGCTAGGCCGCCTCGGAGTACGCGCTGCGGTGGACGGCCTCGATGTTGTTGCCGTCGGGGTCGAGCACGAACGCGGCGTAGTAGAGGCCGGCGGCCTCGTTGCTGTACTGCTCCCGCACGCCCGGGGCGCCGTTGTCGCGATAGCCGGCCGCGAGCCCCGCCTCGTGGAAGGCGTCCACCTCCTCGCGGCTGCGGGCGACGAAGCCGATGTGGATCGGAGTGCTCGGCTCGCCCGGGCCCACCACGACGAGGTTCGCGTACTGTCCGCCGCGCTCGTCCTCCCAGATCGCCGGGATCTCGAGCGCCCCCAGCATCGTGCGGTAGAAGGCCTTGCTCGCCTCCGGGTCGCTCACCGTCAGCTTGACGTGGTCGAAGACGATCCTGTCCCAGTCCCAGTCCGTCACGACGCCGAGCCTAGCCCTTCTTCGCGCGCGACGGCTGAACGCGCTTCGGCTCGCCAGGCATCTTCGGGAAGTTCGGCGGATAGGGCGCCTCGCCGGCTCCCTCGGCCTCCTCGCGCTCGACCCACTCGAACAGCTTGCGCAAGTCGCAGACGGCGTCGTCGATTCCCGCCTGAACGTCGCCGAGCTCGGCGAACCGGTCCGGCATCGTGGCGAGGGTGAAGTCCTCGGTCTCGAGATCGTCGAGCTCCTCCCAGCGGAATGGCGCCGAGACGGTCGCGTCGGGCCGAGCGCGAACCGAGTAGGCCGAGGCAATCGTTCGGTCGCGGGCGTTCTGGTTGTAGTCGATGAAGACGCGCTTGCCGCGCTCCTCCTTCCACCAGGCGGTCGTCACGAGCTTCGGCGCCCGGCGCTCGACCTCGCGGGCGAACGCGAGCGCGCACCGGCGCACCTCTCGGAACCCCCACTCCGGCTCGATGCGACAGGCGACGTGGATCCCGCGGTTGCCCGAGGTCTTCGGCCACCCGGCGAAGCCGAGCTCGTCGAGCGTCTCGTGCACGATCGCGGCGACCTGCTTCGCCTCGGCGAAGCCGGTGCCGGGCTGGGGATCGACGTCGATGCGGAGCTCGTCCGGGTGCTCGACATCACGGCGCCGGGACGGCCACGGGTGGAAGTCGATCGTGGCGAGATTCGCGGCCCATGCGACCTGCGCGAGCTCGGTGACACAGAGCTCGTCGGCGGTGCGACCGGACGGGAACGTCACGGTCGCCGTCTCGATCCAGTCCGGCCGGTGCTTCGGCACGCGCTTCTGGTAGATCGCCTCTCCCTCCGCCCCGTCCGGGTGCCGCTTCAGCTGCGTCGGCCGCTCGTACAGCACCCGCACGATGCCCTCGCCGACCGAGAGGTAGTACCGGACGAGGTCGAGCTTCGTCTCGCCACGCGCGCTGAAGAAGACCTTGTCCGGGTTCGTGACCTTGACGGTGCGCGACCCGACCTCGAGCTCCACGAACGGCGATTGCGACGGCGACATCCCTAGAAGGTAAACGGCCGGATCGACGATCCGGCCGTTGCCATCACGGAGAGGGCGGGATTTGAACCCGCGACGCACCTTTCAGCACGTACGCGATTTCCAGTCGCGCTCCTTAGACCGCTCGGACACCTCTCCCGAGGGCGCCCAGCGTATCGAGCTAGCTGCAGGTCGGCAGGTCGTCGAGGTCGACGCTCTCGCCGGGTCTGGCGCGGATGCCCTCCCCGTGCAGTTCGAGCTCGACCTCGGCGCCTGTCGACGGGCTGACGGCATAGAGCCGGATTCCCTGCTGGATGGCGCGCCGGGCCTCCTCGAGCGTCCAGACGTCGTCGTGCCGGACGCCGTCCCCGCGAGCCGAGTAGCCGACGGCCCGAACGTGTCCGTCGGCGCGGCGGACCACGCAAACGATCCGGTACTCGGCAGTCCGCTCCCCTGCAGGCTCCAACTCGCCGCGAGTCTACTCGGACTCGACAATAGATAGCAACGTCCGACGCGTGGACTAGAACACGCGTCACCCCGGCCGGGCTGTTCACGTAACCGAATCGGAGGACCCTGTGAAGACCAGGATCGTCTTGCTCGCCGTCGTACTCGGCTCCGTGCTCCTTGCGCTCGCCTTGGCCGACGGCCCCTGGCCACCCATTCACCGTTAGCACCCTGGCTGGTGGCGGCACCATTGGTGGCGCCACCAGCCGCGCGGGCTCGTCTTTTCGCGGGTATGCCTGTAGTCTCAGCGTGCAATGCCGCGGCGACCGTCTAACCATGTCGACGATCCGGTCGCTGTGGGTCGGCGGCTCCGACAAGCACGAGAGGCCGCCGGCCTCACCCAGCGGGAACTGTCGTTCGAGGGGTGCACCGCGGCCTATGTATCGCGGATCGAAGCCGGCGCCCGCGTCCCGTCGTTGCAGAGCCTCCGCGAATTCGGGAAGAGGCTCGGTATCAGCGCCGACTATCTGGCGACGGGCCATGACGATCGACGAGAGCTCAGCTCGGACCTCCTCGAAGCCGAAGTCTCGCTCCAGCTAGGCGACGAACTGCGCGCGACAGAACTGTATGAGGCGGCCCGCGACAACGCGGACTCGCCAGCAGCTCTGGCCCGCGCACATCTCGGGCTCGGACGGTTGGCTCTACGGCGCGACGATGCTGCTCTCGGAACTGCTCTGCTTGAGGAAGCTCTGAGCTCCGGCGAACTCGGCGCTGGCGACGCGTCGGCCGCAGCCAATGTTCTCGGTCGCAGCTACGTCGCTCAGAACCGATACGACGACGCCTTTGCTCTTTTCAAGCGGGCGCTCGACGAGGCACAAATGCGCGGAGACCGTTTCGAAGAAGTTCGGTTCTCACTCCTCTTGGCCAACGCTTATGTCGACCATGGGGACTACGGCCACGCCCACGCAATCCTCGGGCAAGTCCTCGATCTGGCCCGCCAGACCGCGGATCCGATGTTCCGCGCCAGCCTCTACTGGTCCCAGTCACGCGTCTATCTCTCGCAGGGTGAACCCGATCGCGCTGCGGAGTACGCGCAGCTCGCGATCGCGACGCTCAGGGCAAGCGAGCAGACACTCGCTGCGGCCGGAGCTCTGCTGCTGCTTGCCTTCATCGAGAACGACCGCGGCAATCCGGAGGCTGCGCTCGAACTCGTTGACG
>DATEPQ010000200.1:0-6433 GCA_035273125.1 Gaiellaceae bacterium | reverse complement strand
TCCCGACGAGCGCGACGTCCTCGAGGTCGGGGTTGCCCTCGATGATCTCGTGGGCGATTCTGGAAAGGGTCCTCCCGAGCCCGTCGGCGTCGAGAAGCGTTTTGCCCTGTTCGGGCGCGTGCGTGTTCATCCGACTCCTTTCCGGCCTCGCTGGACCGGGTTAAAGGGGTTCGTGCTCGCCGGACTCTAGCTGCCCCGCCGGACGAACGGCGTGAGCCGCGGCACGCCCGTCCGTGTGGGCGACGACGCTATACCGTGCCCCCGGTGAACGAGGAGCTGCTCGACCGGTACGCCGAGCTGATCGTCGGCTTCGGCGCCAATGTCCAGCCGGACCAGGTCGTGGCCGTCGAAGCGGCGCCCGAGGCGGCGCCGCTCGTGCATCGGATCGCCCGCTGCGCGTACGAGCGGGGCGCCCGCTACGTGGACGTCTCCTACTTCGACCCGCAGGTCAAGCGGATCCGGGTCGAGACGGCCGCAGAAGACTCGCTCTCCTGGGTGCCTCCGTGGCTCGGTCGGCGCCTCCTCGCCCTCGGTGAGCTCGACGCCGCACGGATCGTCCTCACGCCGATGATCCCTCCCGGGCTCCTCGCGGGAACCGACCCGGCGCGGGCGGGGCGCGACCGACTCCCGGGCCTGCCGGAGTCCCTAAAGGTCGTCGACGAGCGCTCCGTCGCCTGGACGATCTCGCCCTTCGCGACCGAGGCGTGGGCGCGGGCCGTCTTCCCCGAGCTCGATCCTGCGGCGGCGCTCGAGGCGCTCTGGCGTGACGTCGAGCACGTCTGCCGGCTCGACGAGCCGGACCCGATCGAGGCCTGGCGGCAGCGGATCGGCGAGATCTGGCGGGCCGCGTCCCGGCTCGACGAGCTCGGCCTCGACGCCGTCCGCTTCGTCGGGCCGGGCACCGACCTGACGGTGGGCCTTCTGCCCAGCTCGCGCTTCGCGAAGGAGGGCGGCCGCGCGACGACGCGCACCGGGATCCAGCACGTCCCCAACCTCCCGACCGAGGAACTCTTCACGACTCCGGATCCCGAGCGCACCGAGGGTGTCGTCGCCGCGACCAAGCCGCTCGACATCGGCGGCTCGCTGTTGACCGGCCTCCGGATCCGCTTCGAGCGGGGCCGCGCCGTCGAGATCGAGGCGGACGCGAACGCCGAGACCCTGCGCGAGCGTTGCGCGACCGACGAAGGCGCCGCGCGGCTCGGCGAGGTGGCGCTCGTCGACGGCGAGAGCCGCATCGGCAGGCTCGGCCGGACCTTCTTCAACACACTGCTCGACGAGAACTCAGCGAGCCATCTCGCGCTCGGCGACGCGTACTCGCATCCGATCGCGGACCCCGCCGACCTGCCACGGATCAACGAGAGCACGGTCCACGTCGACTTCATGATCGGCTCGGACGAGGTCACCGTCAGCGGCGTGACCCGCGGCGGCGAGGAGATCCCTCTGCTCGCCGGCGGGACCTGGCAGGTTTGACCGCGGCGTAGAGCCGGGCCCACTGCCGCGCATCGAGGTCGCGGGCGGCGGCGTGCGGGTCGAAGCCGAGCTCGTGCGCTATCCGGTGAACCACGCCGCGCGGCAGGATCCGGTCGAGCGCCGTCCTGCCCGCGAACGCGCGCTGGAGCAGTGCGCTGTACTCCGGGGCTTCCTCAGGTGCGATGAGCGGTTCGGGGCGCCGCACCGCGCGGAGCACCGCGGCATCGACGCTCGGCGACGGGGCGAAGCAGGCGCGAGGAACTCGCCGCACGAGGCTCAGCTCGTACCAGGCTCCCCACGTGCAGCCGAGCAGCGTCCCCGGCCAGATGGCCGTCCGCTTGGCGGCGAGCCCCCACTCCACGATCGCGTCGAGCTGCGTCAGTGGTACGCCCGGGTCGCCGAGCAGCCGGCGCAGGATTGCGGTGCCCGCGGCGAACGGCAGGTTCGCGACGACAGCGAACGGCTCGGCAGGCAGCGGTACGAGCGTCGCGTCGTCCCCGACCACGTCGACCCGCGGGTCGCCGCCGAAGCGTGTCCACAGCTGCCGGAGCCCGTCCGGATCGAGCTCGACAGCCCGCACGCGGGCGCCGGCGTCGACAAGTGCGCGCGTCAGCGCGCCGCCGCCGGCCCCGAGGTCGAGCACGAGCGTCCCGGGCAGGACTCCGGCGTCGCGGACCAGCTCGTCTGCGAAGGCGCGACTACGAAGAGCGTGGCGACCGCGCGGCCGCGCCTGCGGTGAGGCGCGCCCTGCCACGGAGGAAGACCATGGTCGGCATGTGCCGGGAGGTTACCGCGCGAGGTCAGGGACCGAATGACGGCGTCGGGCGCAGCGGTCGCTCCTCGGCCTCGAGCTCGCTCTCGGGATCGAGCGACACCTGTTCGAGCCGCACGGCAGCCTCCTCGATCATCTCGACGATCTGCTCACGCTGCTTCTTGTCCTGGGGGTCGAAGTCGCGGAGATAGCGGGCGCCGCCGACGATGGCGGTGATCGGCGTTGCCAGTCGGTGGCGGGCGAGCCGCCGGTAGTCGCGAAGCGCCCGTTCGTACTCGCGCTCCCTCAAATCCGCTGCTTCCTCGGCCGCCGCCAGATCACGGACGATCCGGTCGACCGAGAAGAGGAGGAGCACGAGCAGCACGAGCACGAGTGGATCGAGCAGGAGCCCGATGGCATGGGGAAGTCCGCCCGAGACCGCACTCCCGATGCGGTCGGCCCCGCGAAGGATGAAGAAGCCGGTGGGCGCGATCAGCCACGGGAACCCCCGTCGGAAGCGCCAGAGCCGCCGGAGCACATAGGCGCCGAGAGCGATCTCCACTGTCCCGATGCAGACGTCGAGCGCTTCCACGTTCTCCACGCTCATGCCCGCCTCGAGCCCACCGGAGACGGCGAGGCGGTCGAGATTTACGCGCTGTTCACGCGTATCTCGGCGAGCTACGGCTCGGAGATGAGATCGTCCGGCTCGGTGAGCGCTTCGATCGCGTCCTGCGCGGTCTCGAGGTCGCCTTCGGCGACGAGGACGTTGACCGCGTCGTCCTCCGGCGCCTGCTCGAGCGACGACTCGATGCCGGCGTTGCGAAGGATCGCCTGCATCTCCTCCGCCTCGGCGACGTCGCCCGCAGTCGCGGCGTGAACCATCCCGCTCATGACGGATCGATCATAGGCACTTCCGCCGGCTCGCCACGAGAGGGCCGCCCGCCGCTCTTCACGAGCTCCGGTGCGCCGCGCTCGGGGAACGGCACCTCGATCAGGTCGAAGTCGCGCGGCACAACGGTCTCGGGAAAGATCGCGCGCGCCTCGTCGGCGAGCTCCGGGCCGAAGTAGCGCGGCGAGACGTGCGTGAGCGCGAGCAGTCGGACCTGCGCCAGGCGCGCGACCTCTGCGGCTTCCGCGGCCGTGGAGTGCATGGTCTCGCGCGCTCGTTCGGCCTCGTCCGAGAGGAAGCTCGCCTCGTGGACGAGCAGATCCGCTCCGTGCGCGGCCTGGACGACGAGCGGCGACGGTGCGGTGTCGCCGGTGAGCACGAGCCGTCGTCCCGGCCGGGGCTCGCCGAGCACGTCCGCCGGAGTGACGGTGCGCCCCGAGTCGACCGTCACCTCCTCCCCCGCCTGCAGCCGTCCCCGGGCGGGACCGTCCGGGACGCCGAGCGCGTCCGCAGCGGCGACGTCGAAGCGGCCGGGCCGCCCCGGCTCGGCGAGCGTGTAGCCGAGCGACTCGGCCCCGTGCTCGACGGCGAAGGCCTCGATCGCGTAGTCGCCGCGCTCGAGCCTCTCACCCGCCTCGAGCTCCACGACGGCCAGCGGGTACGGCAGCCGCCCGAGGAAGGGATGCAGCCGCTTGAACAGCTCTCGCAGCCCGCGCGGCCCGTAGACCGTGAGCGGCGTCTCGTCGCGACCGCGCAACGCGAACGTCTTCAGCATCCCCGGCAAGCCGAGGAAGTGGTCGGCATGGAAGTGCGTGAGGAAGATTTCCTGGAGGTCGGGCAGTCCGATCGCCGACCGCTGCAGCTGCCGCTGCGTCCCCTCGCCGCAGTCGAACAGCAGGCGCTCGCTGCCGCGGCGCACGACCAGTGCCGCAGGCCCGCGCTGTGCAGTCGGCATCGAGGCCGCCGTGCCGAGGAAGACGACGTCGAGGTCCACCCGGCGATTCTAGGAACGGGGGACTAATCCCATCGTGTCGCGCGGCCGATATCCCGCCGGTGGCACACCGCAAGCGGCTGCGGCGCGCGCGCGACCTCGAACGGTCGCTCACGCTCCTTCGGGTCTTCCTCTTCACGTCGGCGCTCATCTGCGCCGGCGCCGGACTCGCGCTCGGCTCGATGCTCTCCCGCTCGCTGAAGAGCGAGGCCCTCAGCGCCGAGGAGACTGCGCTGGCCCACTACGTCGACGGCGTCGTGCATCCCCTGCTCGTCCGCCACGGGCGGGTACACATTCCCTGGCAGCAGGATTCACGGCTCGCCACGGACGTCCTGCGGCAGCACGACATCGCGACGGTCAAGGTCTGGCGCAAGGACGGCATCCTCGCCTGGACGAACACGCAAGCCCGGTCGAGCGCCGGCCGGCTCGTGCCGAATCGCGACCGGCACCTGATCGACCGTCGCTTCCCGCTCGACGACGAACTCGGTGAGGCGGTCACGGAGAACCGTGCTGTCGCCGCCCTGGTCGGCACGGGCGCCGACGGAGAGGACTCCTTCGAGCGCAACGATCTCGGCTACCGGCAGCTGTTCGAGGTCTACGCGCCGATCGACGACGGCAAGGGCCGCCCGATCGGCGCCTACGAGATCTACGCGAACCCGCGGGCCCTCACCCGGCTGATCGGCTCGCGCCGCACGATGCTCTGGCTGGCCGTCGGCGTCGTCTTCCTCACGCTCTGGGCCGCGCTCGCCCTCCTCGTGCGCGGCGCGTCGCGCACCCTGCGGCGCCAGAACGAGAAGCTGCGCTGGCGAACGCTGCGGCTCGCAGAGTCCAACCGCTTGCTCGAGGAGAGTGCGCTCGAGGCGGTCGAGAGCCTCAACGCGACGGTCGACGCGAAGGATCCGTACACCGCCGGCCACTCGCAGCGGGTGCAGCGGATCGCTGTCGCCCTCGGCGAGGAGCTCGGGCTCGAGCGGGAGCAGCTGGACGTGCTTCGCTTCGCCGGCCTCTTCCACGACATCGGCAAGATCGGCGTTCCCGACGCGATCCTCACGAAGCCGGACCGGCTGACCGAGCTCGAGTTCGAGATCGTGAAACGCCACCCCGAGGACGGCGCGCGGATCGTGGGGCGGCTGCACCGGCTCCATTCGGCCGTGCCCGCGATCCTTCACCACCATGAGCGCTGGGACGGGCGGGGGTATCCGTACGGCCTGAGCGGCGACGGGATCCCGGTCGAGGCCGCGATCGTCGGGCTCGCCGACGCCGTCGACGCCATGACGACGGATCGTCCCTACAGCGGCGCCCGGACGCTGGCGGACGCCACCGAGGAGGTCATCCGGAACCGCGGCACGCAGTTCGCGCCCGCCGTCGTCGACGCGTACGTCGGGCTCGTGGCGCGGGTGCCGGAGCTGTTCGGCAGCGACCCGATGGCCGACGAGCTCGTTCCCGCGTGACGCTGTAGGCTCGGCTCATGGCCGACCCGACCCTGCTCGAGGTCTACCGCCGCGAGTTCACCCCCGACGTCTACCGCGAGGTCCGTGAGCTGTACAAGCAGCACTCGGTCGCGGAGGACGTGCGTGACCTGGCCGGTCTGATCGCGACGCTGACGCCGGACTGCGTGTACGAGCTCGTCCAGACGGGGCATCGCTGGGAGGGCCACAAGGGCGCGCGTCGCTTCTACACCGAGCTTTTGACCGCCTTCCCGGATATCCGCTTCGACCTGACGGACATCGTGATCGGGCCGCAAGGCGTGTGCGAGGAGGCGAACGTGTCGGCGACCCAGCAGGCGCCCTGGCTCGGCGTCCTGCCCGCCGAAGGGCGGCTCGAGTGGAAGGTCGTGATCTGGTTCCCATGGGACCAGGAGCGGCGCCTCTTCCGCGGCGAGAAGGTCTACTCGACCGGGATCGACCTGCCGGCTTCCTAGGGCAGGACGAGCTTCTCGCCGGGGATGATCGTCGCCGAGTCGAGATGGTTCCTCTGCTGGAGCTTCCAGACCCCCTCGCGCGGGTCGCCCGCGTAGGTGCGTTGGGCGACCGACCAGAGCGTGTCGCCGGGCCGCACGACGTACGTCTGCTTCGGTCCCGCCCCGTTCGAGCCGCGAGCTGCGAGGCCAACAGCGAGGGCCGCGGCACACAGGAGGATGAGGAGCTTCCCGAACATCTGTTCGCATGGTAGGCGAACACCTGTTCGGTGTCAAGAGAGGGAACTATCCCTTCGAGGGAGAGAGGCAACCCGCCTCTGCCTGCGCATGGACTACGGCCCAGCCCCATTTGAGCCAAGCGTTGGAGAAAGCGTCAGCCATGCTCGCTAACCTCAACACGGATGGCCGGGAAAG
>DATEPQ010000199.1:0-7804 GCA_035273125.1 Gaiellaceae bacterium | reverse complement strand
CCGCCGGCCGCTGCCATCTCGGCGAGCAGCTGCGTCGTCGTCCCGGTGCCGAAATGGATCGTCGGCACGCCCGCCGCCTCGAGCACCCGGGCCGAGTAGGGAGCGACGAACTCGCGGTAGTCGGAGACCGACAGGGCACCGCCCCAGGAGTCGAAGAGCTGGATCGCGTCGGCACCGGCCCCCGCCGTCGCCGCCACGTAGCGTGCGAAGTGCTCCGTCAGCCGCTCCATGAGCGCGTGCCACGTCTCCGGCTCTCGGTACATGAGCGTCTTCGTGCGGACGAAATCGCGGCTCGGCCGGCCCTCGACGAGGTAGCCGGCGACGGTGAACGGCCCGCCGCAGAAGCCGACGAGCGCGCGCTCCGGCTCGAGCTCCCCCCGCACGAGGCGCACCGCCTCGAGGATCGGCGCCGCCCACTCCTCCGCCTCGCCCACCCGCAACCTCTCGACGGCCGCAGCCGAGTCGATTCGCTCTTCCACGACCGGCCCGACCCCCTCGACGAGCTCGACGTCGACGCCCATCCCGAGCACGGGCGACATGATGTCGGCGAAGAGGACGGCCGCATCGACGCCGTGTCTGCGTACCGGCTGCAGCGTCACCTCGGCGCAGAGCTCCGGCGTCCCCGCGATCTCGAAGAAACCGTGCCGCTCTCGCAGCGCTCGGTACTCCGGCAGCGACCGCCCGGCCTGGCGCATGAACCAGACCGACGTGCGCTCGGTCGGCTCGCGCCGCAACGCGCGGACGAGAAGCGGCTCGGTGCTCAGACGCCGATGGGTTCGCGGCCCTGCTCGCGCAGGAGCCGGGAGAGCCCTTCCTCGAGCGAGATCTCCGGCTCCCAGCCGAGCAGCTGCTGGGCGCGCGTGATGTCGGGCTTACGCTGCATCGGATCGTCGATGCGGAGCGCCTCGAACACGATCTCGCTGGAGGAGCCGGTGATCCGCTTCACGATCTCGGCCAGCTCGAGCAGCGTCCGCTCGTCGGGATTGCCGATGTTGACGGGCAGGTGCTCGCCGCTCTCGGCGAGGAGGACGATGCCGCGGATCAGATCGTCGACGTAGCAGAAGCTCCGCGTCTGCGACCCGTCGCCGAACACGGTGAGCGGCTCCTCCGCGATCGCCTGCCGGACGAAGTTCGAGACTGCGCGGCCGTCGTTCGGCCGCATCCGCGGGCCGTACGTGTTGAAGATCCGCACGATCGCCGTGTCGACGCCCTGCTGGCCGTGGTACGCCATCGCGAGCGCCTCGGCGTAGCGCTTCGCCTCGTCATACACGCCGCGCGGCCCGATCGGATTCACGTGCCCCCAGTAGGTCTCCGGCTGCGGGTGGATCTGCGGGTCGCCGTACACCTCGCTGGTCGAGGCGAGGAGGAAGCGCGCCCGCTTGAACTTCGACAGCCCGAGCGCGTTGTGCGTCCCGTAGGAGCCGACCTTCAGCGAGTGGAGCGGCATCCGGAGGTAGTCCTCCGGGCTCGCGAGGGCGGCGAAGTGGTAGACGAAGTCGATCGGCTCGTCGACCAGGATCGGCTCCGCAACGTCGTGGTCGAGGAAGGTGAAAGCGTCGTCGCGGATGTGCTCGATGTTCGCGAGCGAGCCGCTGACGAGGTTGTCGACGCAGATGACCCGGTGGCCGCGCTCGAGGAGGTAGTCGCAAAGATGCGAGCCGAGGAAGCCCGCGCCGCCGGTGACCAATGCCGTTGGCACGGGGCGATGCTAGCTGAGCTACTTGAGGTCTTTGTTCGACTCCATGTCGAACCACATCGCGAAGAGCGTGAACTGGAGCCCCGAGATGACGAGCAGCGCGACGAGGACCACCGTGGCGATGGGGATCGAGTAGCCGGCGATCCGGTAGCCCACGACCACGAGCCCGAGCAGCACGCCGGACACCGTGGCGATGAAGCCCATCACGTAGAAGAAGACGAGCGGGTGGAAGTCGCGCTTCACGTATTTCTCCCACAACCGCCAGAAGAAGCCCTTCAGCAGCAGCCACGCGATGCGCGGCACGACGTGGCGATAGCGCATGTTCGAGCGCTCGCCCACGCCGTAGATCGGGCGCGAGGGAAAGTCGCGGACGCGCGCGTTCCAGACGTTGAGGTGGACGAGCATGTCGTTCGGGAAGCCGTAGTTCGTGTAGATGTGGTCGAGGTCGAGCTGGTCGAGCATCTCGCGCGAGACGACGGTGTAGCCGGACTGCGAGTCGGCGACGTGCCAGTAGCCGGACGCGACCTTCGTCAGCATCGAGAGGATCGCGTTCCCGAAGAAGCGCGTCTTCGGAATCAGCTGCCACGCCTGGCCGGTGGCGAGCCGGTTCGCCTTCGCATAGTCGAGCTCGCCGCGCGCGACCGGCTCGACGAGGGTGGGTAGGTCGCCGGGATCCATCTGGTTGTCCCCGTTCATCACGACGACGACGTCGAGCCCGTCGCCCAGCGCACGCCGGTAGCCGGTGAGGGTCGCGGCTCCGACACCGCTGCGGCGCTCGTGTTTCAGCACCTCGACCCGCGGGTCGCCCAGCTCGAGAGCCCGCTCGCTCGTGCGGTCGGTGGATCCGTCGTCCACCACGATGATCCGGTCGACGAGGGGCGGGATGCCGCCGAGCGTCGCGGCGATCAGCGCCTCCTCGTCGTACGCGGGTACGACGACTCCCACGCGCTTACCCTCGAACACGCCGAGAGCCTAAGTCAGTCGCCGTTGACGCTGCGCGGCGTGACCCGTGCGGAGACGGGCTCCCACAGGAGCGCGGCGATCGCACCGAGGATCAGCCCGATCAGCGCGGCGATGACGACCGTGTTGCGCCGACTGCGCGCCGTGATCTTCTGGGACGCCGCACGCGTGTAGACCGACGGCTTCTCGACGCCCGTCGCCAGCAGCAGCAGCTGCGAGTTCGTCGTCTTGTCCTGCTGGTCGAGCCGCAGGGTGGTCGAGACGATCAACCTGTCGGTGTCCGAGAGCCCTCCGCTGCTGATCGCACTCTGAACCGCTTTGATCTGGGCGTTGTCGAGCGCGATCTGAGCCTTGAGGTTGGCGATCTTCTCCGCCGCGTAGCTGCCGAGGTGCTTTGTGCTCACGACCTCGGCGGCGAGCGCGTTCGCAGCGCAGGCAGCCACCTTGCCCTTCTTCGCCTGCACACTGATCTTGACGAGCGGATTCAGCTGCGCTCCGCTCTTCGCAGCGCCGGTCGCGATCGCCTGCGTGGAGATACCCCTGTTGAAAGCGCCGGGCTTCGTGTGGCAGCGCTTTGCGACCTCGTTTTGCACGGCCGTCGACTGGACGGCGGTGCCGACGGCGGATGGGTTCGTCTGGATGTTCTGCACCAGGGCTCCGCCGGTCGGCGTGTACGGCTGGCCGAGGTACACGGTGGCCGATGCCTTGTACACCTGGTTCCCGCCGAGCGAGATGAGGTAGCCGATCACCGCACCGGCGACCAGCCCGGCAGCAAGCAACCACCAGCGGGCCCCCAGGAGGCGGACGTAGCGCGCGAAGTCGACTTCCTGCTCGGCCTCGGGGTCCATGCCGCGCTGAGGGGGAGCAGGCGCAGTCACGAGGGGCGACGATATCCGACGGTCATGAAGGCGCTCTTAGGAACGGTCAGTGGGAGAGCTGGCGGCGCTTGGAGTGGCGCGGCTCGACGGCGTAGATCCGCGAGAATCCGTTGAAGAGGAGCCGCGCCCCGTTGCCCGAGACCGGAACGTACTCGCCGTGCGGGAACGTGAGCAAGCGTCGGCCCGTGTGGAGATTCACGCCGATGATGCGGCCCGCAAAGCTGCCGACGTACGCGACGCCCGCCACTATGACGGCGGCTCCCGAGACGGCGCCGCCGGTCGGGACGCGCCAGAGCACGCGTCCGCTCCCGGCCGAGACCCCGTAGAAGACGCCGTTGTACGCGCCGAAGCACACGACCCCGTCCGCGACCGCGGGCGAGGAGTAGACGTACGAACCGGTCGAAACCCGCCACAGCTGCCGCCCGCTCGTGGAGAAGGCCCAGAGCGAGTAGGCGACGGAGGGCACGAAGACCTTGCCGCGGGCGACCGCCGGGGTGCCGTAGATCTTGCCGTTCACACGGCCGACCCAGCGGGTCGCACCGGTGGCCGGTGAGAGCGCCCAGAGCCGGCCCGCATAGTCCCCGATGAAGAGCCTGCCGCCGGAGATCGCCGCGCTCGAGGTGATCTTCGCGCCGAGGCTCCTCCGCCACTTGAGCCGGTGGGTGCGCAGGTCGAGCGCGTACATGTTGCCGCTCGCGTCCCCGAAGTAGTCGATGCCGTTCACGACGACCGGCGACGACTCGATCGCCGAGCCGGCGCTCCAGCTCCAGTTCAGATGACCGTTCGCGCGGTCGAGGACGTAGACCCCGCCGCCCATCGTGTGGTACACGATCTCGTCCCGGTAGACCGCCGGCGAGGAGGCCATGCGTGGAAAGCCCGGTGTCAGGTGGGACCAGGCGAACTTGCCGGAGCGCATCGAGATCGCGCGCACCGTGCCGCGGGCGTTCCCGATGTACGCGTACCCGTCGCTCACGACGGCCGGGAACTCGATCAGGTGACCGAGCCCGCGGCTCCAGACCAGCCGGAACGGCGGACGCAACCGGATCCGGGGCGGCGACTGGGTGCGCGCCGGGGTGGCGCCGTAGAGCGGCCACTGCAGCTCCGGCTTGTAGACGTCCACCGTCTGCCAGCGGCTCCGCTGGAAGCTGAGGCTCACGCGGGTGGGCCCGTAGCCGCGCGCCGAGACGGACACGTCGTGCCGGCCTCGCGGGGCGACGATCGTCGTGAGCCCGTGCCGGTCCGTGTGCCCGCTCTTTCCCCAGAGGGTCACCTTCGCGCCGCGGACGCGCACGCGCCGGTCACCGTCGAGGACGGCGACCACGAGCTTCGTCAGCTTGTGGCTCGCGTGGTGCTTGGGCTTCGGCTTGGGCTTCGGCTTGGGCGTCGGGTGCGGCTTGGGAGCCGCTGTCGTGGTCGGCGGCGCGGCCTGCTTGCTGCCGCCGCAGCCGGCGAGCAGGGCGACGAGCGCAACTGCGACGAGCACCCGCGGTCTCACGCGTGCTCCCCCACCGCGAGCTCGCGGTAGCCGGTGAGCAGGAGCGGAGGCCCGTCGATGTCGCGCAGGATCACGTTGTCGTCGGGGAAGTGCGGCACGGGCTCGCCGATCTCGTCCAGCCGCCCGACCGTCGCGAGCACCTGGGCCTCGGCCATGTTCGCACCGCCGTCTGCGAGCGCCGAGGTCGCCGCGACATGGCGGACGTTGATCTCCGTGACCTTGAGCGCGCCCGTGCGGTCCTCGCGCAGGTCGACGGTGAGCAGGCCGTGCGCGCGCTCGCCCGTGAGACCGGCGACGAAGCGGACCGCCTGCTCGGCCAGGCTGCGCGCCCGCTCGTCGTTGATCAGGCGGCCGCGGTTGATGTTGCCGGTGATCCCCGAGACGGCGAGGTGCCCCATGAAGTACTCGAGCCGCTCGTAGCAGCCGGCCTTCAGCAGCTCGTCGTCGTGGAAGAGGAGCGTGCAGGCGATGTTGCGGCCCGGCAGGTGCTCGGCGACCATGAAGCTCGGGATGGACGGATTGAGGTAGGCCCAGGCGTACGCTTCCTCCGGCTCGGTCACCTGGAGCGAGCCGATCCCGCTGGAGGACGCATCGGAATGGTCGCGGAGCCAGACCGGGCCGCCGTCGAGGTCGAGTCCCCGCCGTTCGAGCAGCTCGTCGCGACTCACGATGCGGTAGCGGGGGACGAGCCCCGTCTCGCGCAGCGCCTCGTACAGCTTCCCCTTGCTGATCGCGATCGCCACGACGCCGGAAGGCGGCAGCAGCGTCGGCACCGGAAACTCGCGGCCGCTCCAGAAGAGCACCTCCGCCTCGGGGCCGACGAGCGCGGCGTCGATCCGCTCCTGCTCGCAGATGTCCGCGACGAGCTCGGCGTAGCCGGGGTCGCCGGGCTGGGACACGCGGTAGACGCGGTCGTAAAGCCCCTCGTAGAACCCGTACCAGTTGCCGCCGCGATCGGCTCCGACGAGGGTCGCGTCGGAGAACGCGGAGCTCGCGCGCAGCGAGCGGGCAATGGCTCTCGGCGTCACGCCGCAGGCGCCCGTGACGAGGATGTTCAGCGGCGCCACAGGCTTCGAGGATAGCCCCGGTTCCTCACGCCTCCGACTTCCAACCTCCCGTCTCCCCCTTGTACGTGCCGCTGAAGAGGGCGAATGGAGTCCGCGCCAGGATCCGCAGGTCGACGAGCGCCGAGCGGTGCTCGACGTACCAGACGTCGAGCTCGATCCGGTCGGCCCACGGGAGCGACGCCCGGCCGTTCACCTGGGCCCAGCCGGTGATGCCCGGCTTCACGTCGAGCCGATGCCGCTGGCGCTCGTCGTACTGCTCGACCTGATAGCGCAGCGTCGGCCGCGGGCCGATCACGCTCATCTCGCCGCGGACGACGTTCCAGAGCTGCGGCAGCTCGTCGAGCGACAGCTTGCGCAGCACCCGGCCGGTGCGGGTGATGCGCGTGTCCCCGTGGTTGACCGAGAGCCCGGCTCCCATGCTCTCGGCCCCGACGACCATGGTGCGCAGCTTGAGCAGCTCGAAATCGTCGCCGTGCCGACCCACGCGCGTCTGCCGGTAGAGGACCGGGCCACCGTCCTCGAGCTTGATCGCGAGGGCGGCCAGCGCGAGGAGCGGCGAGGCGAGCACGAGCGCCGAGCCCGCGATCGCGACGTCCGCGGCCCGGTTCACGCGAGCTCCTCGCGCTGCGGCGCCCACGTCGCGGGGACGCCTCGTCGCAGGTAGTTCCAGAGCGCGACGACGGTCGCCGAGGTGATCAGGACGTAGTAGCGCGCGATCCCGACGCCGGCGAGCGCCGCCGCGAGCAGCCCGAGCTGGAGGCCGAGGAAGACCGCGTAGACCGCGCCGTGGCCGACCAGCGCGATCGAGCTGCCGAGCAGGATCAGATGGAGCAGACCGCTCGCGTAGCGGAGATGCCGGTGGGAGAGGAGCGCGAGGAGGTAGGCGAGGCTCTGGCCGCGCAGCATGCGCCCCCGCAGGACGATCAACCACGAGTGCTCGAACATGCGCACCTTGCGCCGGTACTCGCTCTCGTTCGTGGGCGTGGGCTGCTCGAACGCGAGAGCCTCCGGCTCGTACACCGCGCGGCCGCCGCGCTGCACCATGAGATACGGGAGCGAGAGGTCGTGCCCGAAGCGCGGATCGACCTCCGCGTAGTCGGCGCGACGGAGAGCGTAGACCGCCCCGTTGCCGGCCGTGACCGAGCCGAGCCGCGACTCCCCGTCCCGCGTCACGAGCTCGTAGCGCCAGTACACGCCTTCCTTGTTCGAGCCGTCGGGCGCCTCGAGCCGCAGGCGACCGCAGACGTACGCGACGTGGGGGTCGGCGAGGTTGCGGACGAGCTTGCGCAAGGCGTCGGGCGCCCAGGTCGCATTCGCATCGGAGAAGGCAACCACCTCGGCCTCCGTCGCACGCACCGCGGCGTCCTGCGCGGCAACCTTGCCGCCCCGCGGGTTCCGGATCACCCGGGCGCCTGCCGCCTCCGCGAGCTCCTCGGTCCGGTCCGTGGAGGCGTCGGACGTCACCACGATCTCGAGCAGTTCCGGCGGATAGTCGAGCGCGCGGAGGTTTTCGAGCCGCCGCTCGATCGAGCCCTCCTCGTTGTACGCGGTCACGATGACCGCGACGGAGGGCAGGTACCCGTCGTCGAGCGCTATGCGACGCGTGTGCAGGCGGGCTGCAAGCGCGACCGTGGCCGGGTAGAGGACGTGCGTCCACGCGAGCGCGGCCAGCGAGCCCCAGAACAGGACGAGAGCCGCGATCATCGCG
>DATEPQ010000198.1:0-2537 GCA_035273125.1 Gaiellaceae bacterium | reverse complement strand
CCCGTCTGCGAGATGCAGTACGGCGCGTTCTCGTATCCCTGCCTCGACCAGCTGATCACCCACGTCGGCCGCTACCGCTGGCGGACCGGCGGGAAGATGGAGTTCCCGCTCGTGGTGCGGATGCCGTACGGCGGCGGCGTGCGGGCGCCCGAGCTGCACGACGACTCCCCGGAGGCGTACTACGTCCACACGCCCGGCGTGAAGGTCGCGATCCCCTCCACTCCAGCCGATGCGAAAGGGCTTCTGGCGGCCGCGATCCGCGACCCCGATCCCGTGGTCGTGCTCGAGCCGAAGCTCATCTACCGCGGCGAGAAGCAGGACGTTCCCGAGGGCGAGCACGTCGTGCCGCTGGGCCAGGCGCGGCTGGCGCGTGAGGGCACCGACGTGACGCTCGTCGCCTACGGCGCGATGGTGCCGGTATGCGAGCGCGCCGCTGAAGCGCTCGAGGGCGAAGCCTCGGTCGAGGTGCTCGATCTTCGCTCGCTCCGGCCGCTCGACGAGGACGCACTGCTCGCTTCCGCTTCGAAGACGGGCCGCGTCGTGGTCGTGCAGGAGGCACCGCGCACCGCGGGCTTCGGGGCCGAGATCGCGGCCATCCTCGCCGAGAAGGCGATCCTCGACCTGCAGGGGCCGGTGCTGCGCGTGACCGGCTTCGACGTGCCGTATCCCTACTGGAAGATCGAGGATCGCTACATGCCTTCCGTGGAGCGCGTCGTCGGTGCCGCTCGGAAGCTCCTCTCCTTCTGACCGGCTACGAATCTGGCTCGAGCGGGGCGAGTCGGGCTACTGGCTCCGCGACGCGGCGACCGGGGACGCGATGAAGTGGGACGACCCGCGGGTGCGAGTCGTCAAGCTCGCGGGCGCGTCATACCGCGCGGAGGCGCTGCAGGACGACGGCTTCGCGCCGGGCCGTCGGCTCGCGCTCGTCCCGGAGCCCGAGAACGAGCACGATCCGAACGCGGTCGCCGTCTGGGACGCCGAGGGCCGGCTGCAGGCGGGTTACGTGCCGGCGGAGATCGCGCCCGAGCTGCGCGGCGACGAGCAGGCGGTCTCCCTGTGGGAGTTCCGCGGCGAGGACGGCTCGCGGATCGGCCTGCGCGTCCTGCTCGCACCCGCGGATGCCTGGATCCAGGAGCCGCGCTCATGAGGGGGTGGTTCTCCTGCGAGTACGAGCCGGTCGAGACGGTCGATCCTGGTGGGTCGGTCTCGTTTCAGGCGCGGAACGCAGGCTGGAAGTGGGATCCCGTCAATGTCACGGACCGTCCCGAGGGCGCTGGCCACGCGCTCGAGGGACCGTTCGAGTTGCGCCGCGCGAGAGCGGGCCAGACGCTCGTCGTGCGCGTCGACGAGGTGACGCCGAGGCCGTGGGGCGAGACGTGGGCGGACGGCGAAGGCTTTGTCTGGCGGCTCGACGGCGAGTGGTGGCGCGTCGGCGAGCGCCGCGTGCGCGCTGCGCCGTTCCTCGGCGTGATCGGGATGCCGCCGTCCGAGCCAGGCGAACACTCGACGATTCCGCCGCGGCGCTGGGGCGGGAACATCGACTGCAAGGAACTCGTGGCCGGCACCACCCTCTACCTGCCGATCCCCGTGGACGGCGCGCTGCTGATGGCGGGCGACGGGCACGGCGCGCAGGGCGACGGCGAGGTGTCGGGGACCGCAATCGAGTGCCCGCTCGAACGGGCGACGCTCACGCTCGACGTCGAGGATCGCGAGCTCCGCTCGCCCATCGCCCGCACCGCGGACTCCTGGCTCGCCTTCGGCTTCGACGAGGACCTCGATGCCGCCGCCGAGCAGGCGACCGAGACCATGCTCGACCTGATGGAGCGCGAGCTCGGAGTCTCGCGAAAGGAGGCGCTCGCGCTGGCGAGCGTCGCGGTCGACCTCCGCGTGACCCAGGTGGTCAATCAGGTCAAGGGCGTCCACGCGGTGCTCCGCGACGGCGCGATCAGCTAGAACTGCGGCCCGTGGCCTACGAGTTCAAGCTGCCCGACCTCGGCGAGGGCCTGACCGAAGGCGAGATCGCCCGCTGGCTCGTCGAGGAGGGCCAGGACATTGCCGAGGACGCGCCACTCGTCGAGATCGCAACCGACAAGACCACTGTCGAGATCCCGTCCCCGGCGGCCGGAACCGTCTCGCGAATCCTCGTCCCCGAAGGTGACGTCGTGCCGGTCGGCACCGTCCTCGTCGTGATCGGTGGCGACGGCCCGACTGGACCTGTCTCGGTATCTGATACCGAGACACCTCCGCAACGGACGGTTGCTCCTTCTCCGCCCGCCGCCGAGAAAGTGCGTGCGACGCCCCTCGTACGCAAGGTCGCTGCCGAGCTAGGCGTCGATCTAGGCGGAATCACGGGCACAGGTCCTCAGGGCCGGATCACGGAGGAGGACGTCCGCAACGCCGCATCCGGACCTGTCCGGGTAACTGATACCGAGACAGGGCCCGAGGGGACACGGGTGCCGTTGCGGGGCGTGCGTCGCCAGATGTTCGAGCACCTCACGCGGGCGCACCGCGAGATTCCCGCGGTCACCTGGGTGGAG
>DATEPQ010000197.1:0-19653 GCA_035273125.1 Gaiellaceae bacterium | reverse complement strand
CGTTTTCCGTGCCCAGCGGGGAAAGGAGCGGACGTGTGCGGAATCATCGGATACGTCGGGTCGCGCGACGCCAAGCCGCTTCTGCTGGAGGGGTTGCGCCGGCTCGAGTACCGCGGCTACGACTCCGCGGGGATCGCACTGCGCGAGGGCGACGCGCTCGACTACGTGCGCGCCGTCGGCAGCCTTCGCAACCTCGTGGAGGCGGCCGACACGAACGGCTCCCACTCGCATCACGGGCTCGGCCACACGCGCTGGGCCACCCACGGCGCCGTAACGGAGCAAAACGCGCACCCGCTCACCGGCTGCGACCCCGACCGGCTCGCGATCGTCCTCAACGGGATCATCGAGAACTACGTCGAGCTCCGCGAGCAGCTCGCCGGGCGCGGCCACACCCTCACCTCCGAGACGGACGCCGAGGTGGTCGTCCACCTGCTCGAGGAGGAGTACGACGGCGATCTCACACAGGCGCTCGGTCGCGTCTACCCCAAGCTCGAGGGGCACTTCTCGATCGTCGCCATCCACCATGACCAGCCGGACGTGCTCGTCGGCGTCCGTCACCAGACGCCGCTCGTCGTGGGCCTGGGCGAAGGCGAGAACTTCCTCGCCTCCTCGATCGCCGCCTTCCTCAGCGAGACTCGCGTCGTGATGCATCCGCGCGACGGCGAGGTCGTCGAGGTCACACCGAGCGGCGTGCGCTTCTTCGCCGACGGAGCCGAGGTCGAGGCACCCGAGCGGCAGGAGATCGACTGGGACGAGGAGAGCGCCGAGAAGGCCGGCTACGAGACCTTCATGCTCAAGGAGATCTTCGAGCAGCCCGAAGCCGTGGCCGAGACGATCGGGGACCGCGTCCGCGGCCACCGGCTCGTGCTCGACGCGATCGGGCTGACCGAGCTCGAGATCCGCAACCTGCGCCGGATCGTGATCGTCGCCTGCGGCACCGCGTACCACGCGGGCGTCGTCGGCCGCTACATCCTCGAGGAGTGGGCGCGCGTGCCGGTCGAGCCCGACATCGCGAGCGAGTGGATCTACCGCAACCCGGTGCTCGCGAAGGACACGCTCGTGATCGGGATCTCGCAGTCGGGCGAGACGCGCGACACCGTCAACGCCATGAAGCTCGCCCGGGAGAGCGGCGCGCGCACGCTCGCGATCACGAACCTGATGGGGACGCAGATCACCCGCGAGGCCGACGCGACGCTCTATACCCGCTGCGGGATGGAGGTCGGCGTGGCCGCGTCGAAGACGTTCACGGCGCAGGTTGCGCTGCTCAGCCTGCTCGCGCTCAAGCTGGCCGAGATCCGGCGGACGCTGCCGCAGGAGGAGATCGACTTCATCCTCGACCGCCTGCACGAGCTGCCCGAGAAGATGCGCGAGTTCCTCGACGGCGACCACCCGATCGAGCAGATCGCGCAGCGGTTCCACAACGAGCCGTTCTTCCTCTACCTCGGCCGTCACATCGGGCTGCCCGTCGCGCTCGAGGGCGCGCTGAAGCTGAAGGAGATCTCGTACATCCCGACCGAGGCGTACTCGGCCGGCGAGATGAAGCACGGCCCGATCGCGCTGCTCGCCGAGGGGACGCCCGTCGTCGTCGTGGCGACGAACATCCACGTCTACGACAAGATCGTCTCCAACATCCAGGAGACCCGGGCGCGCGGCGCGCACGTGATCGCGATCGCGACCGACGGCAACGAGGACATCCAGCACCATGCCGACGACGTGATCTACGTGCCGCGGACGCCGAACTTCCTGCAGGCGTCGCTCGCCGTGATCCCGCTCCAGCTGCTCGCGTACCGCATCGCCCGCCTGCGCGGCCTCAACGTCGACCAGCCGCGCAACTTGGCGAAGACCGTCACGGTGGAGTAAGAACTCCGTCATGGGTCTGACCGAGCGGCTCGCACGTGCGTGCGCGGCGCGGCCGCGCCGCACCCTCGCGTTCTGGGGTGTCGCAGTCGTCGTGGCGCTCGGGCTCGTGGCGACCTCGCTGCACGGGCTCAGCTCGCAGGGAAACGTCGAGGGCAATCCGGAGTCGACAAAGGCGAAGGACACGATCGCGCGCGCGTTCCCGGGAGTCGCCGGGAGCGAGAAGCAGGACGTGATCGTCGTGACCTCGAGCCGCTACACCGTCGACTCGGCCCGGTTCAAGGCCTTTGCCAAGCGCTTGCGAGCTGCGCTCGCCGCGACGGGAGAGGTGCGCAACGCCCGGCCGGTCGCAGTCTCGCCCGATCGCCGTTCGGCGCTCGTCTCCGTGCAGATCCGCAGCGACTCCGGGGCGGGACCGGTCGAGCAGGTGGTGGAGAACGCGAATCGGGAAGGGTTCGCGGTCGGCATCACCGGCTTCCACTCGACCGGCTACGACTTCGGCAAGCAGTCGCAGACCGACCTCGAGAAGGGCGAGCTTGCGTTCGGCCTGCCGGCTGCGCTGATCGTCCTCGTGCTCGTCTTCGGCGCCGTCGTCGCCGGGCTGGTCCCCGTGCTGATGGCGATCCTCTCGATCATCGTCGCGCTCGGCTTCGTGGCACTGATCTCGCTGGGATTCTCGCTCTCGGTCTTCATCGTGAACATGCTCACCGGCATGGGGCTCGCGCTCGGGATCGACTACTCGCTGTTCGTCGTCTCCCGTTATCGCGAGGAGCGGAACCTCGGGTTCGCAAAGGACGAGGCGATCGCGCAGTCCGGCGCCACTGCGAGCCGCGCGGTGCTCTTCAGCGGCAGCACCTTCGTGGTCGCACTGCTCGGCATGTTCATCGTCCCGACCTCGATCATGCGGAGCCTCGCGCTCGGGGCGATCCTCGTGGGCATCGTCTCGGTGGCCGCGGCGCTGACGCTCCTGCCCGCGCTGCTCAGCCTCATCGGCGACCGTGTCAACTCCTGGCCCGTCCCGATCCTGGGCCGGAACCTCGGGCGCGCAGATGCGGCGGAGGGCCGCTTCTGGCGGCACATCGTGGACGCGGTGCTCCGGCGGCCCGCACTCTCGCTCGCAGTGTCAGTCGGGGCGATGCTCGCGCTCGCGTCACCGATCTTCGGCCTGCACATCGGCGCGAACGGCGTCAGCACGCTGCCGTCGAGCCTGCCCTCGAAGCACGGCTACGTCCTGCTGCAACGGGCCTTCCCCGTCCAGAACCCGGAGCCGGTGCGGATCGTCGCCGTGGGCGGCGACCCGGCTGTCGTGTCCAGCGATCTGAAGCGGCTCGACCGCAGGTTGGCGGGCGAGGGAAGCTTCGGTGTCGGGAAGATCCAGACGTCGACGACGGGGGGTCCGGACGGCCAGAACGTCCACCTGCTCACGTCCCCCGTCCGCGGAGACCCCGTCGGCGGCGCCGCCGTCGCGGCAGTCCGCGATCTCCGCGCGAACGTCATCCCGTCGCTCTTCGACGGCAGCGGGGCGAAGGTGTACGTCGGCGGCGTCACCGCGGAGAACGTCGACTACTTCGACGCCGTGACGAACCCGACCCCGTACGTGCTCGTCTTCGTGCTCGGGCTGAGCTTCGTCCTGCTCACGGTCGCGTTCCGGTCGATCGTCGTCGCGCTCGTCTCGGTTCTGCTCAATCTGCTCTCCGTCGGCGCGGCCTACGGGCTCCTGACGCTCATCTTCCTGGACGGGCACGGCGCGGGCCTGCTCGGCTTCCAGCACACGCACGTGATCGACGCCTGGGTGCCGCTCTTCCTGTTCTCGGTCCTGTTCGGGCTCTCGATGGACTACCAGGTCTTCCTCATGAGCCGGATCAAGGAGCGCTACGACGTCTCCGGCTCGACGCACGACGCGGTGGTCGGCGGCGTCGCGTCGACAGCGCGGATCATCACCGGCGCGGCGCTGATCATCGTCGTCGTCTTCGCGGGCTTCGCCGCCGGCAAGCTCGTGATGTTCCAGCAGATGGGGTTCGGCGTCGCGGTCGCGCTCCTGCTCGACGCGACGATCATCCGCTCGGTCGTCCTACCCGCCACTCTGGCCCTGCTCGACCGGCGCAGCTGGTACCTGCCGCGCTGGCTCGAGTGGCTCCCACACGTGGAGGTCGAGCGGGCTGTGCCGGCCCCGCCCGTGGCGGATTTCTGAGCCCGCGCGAGACGTAGAGCTAGGCACCGCTCGCCAGGCGAGCGGCCTCGGCGAGGGTCGAGGCGCGCGGCTCGTGGGGACCGCCGGGGAGCGGCCACCGTTCCTCGAGGCGGTCGACCCAGACGGCTCTGAGCCCGTAGCGAACCGCCGCATGGACGTCCCAGGCATGCGCGGCGACGAGACAGGCGTCCTCCGGCGCGACTTGCGCCCGGCGAAGCGTCTCGTCGTAGGCCGCACGCGCGGGCTTCCACGCCCGCACGTCGTCGATCGAGACGATCCCCTCGAAGCGAGCGACGAGCCCGCCGAGCGCCCGCGCGGTGCTCTCGCGGCCTCCGTTGGTGACGATCCACGATCCGACCCCGGCCGGCTCGAGGACATCGAGCGCGTCCGCGACGTCGGCGTGCGGCCGGAGCTCCTTTCGCAGCAGGGCGAGCGCCTCGGGGTCGACGGCTTCCGCGAGTGTGTCGAACGGCGCGAAGTCGCCCGCGAGCGTCAGCGCCGCGCCGTGGTGGAGCACGCGGTCGAGCCAGCCCGGATACCGCTCCTGCACGGGCCCGACGTCGAGGAGCGTGCCGAGCGAGTCCCAGAGGACGACCACCGTCCTGGTCTGCCCGGTGCGGCCGCGGTTAGTCCGGTGGGCGCCGCAGCCGCTTGGTCTCGGAGCGGCGTTTCTTCTGATCGAGCCGTCGCTCGCGGGCGGCCGCGGTCGGTTTCGTGGGGACACGCTTGCGCTCGACGCGGAGTGCATCCCGGAGGGCCGCGACCAGCCGCTCGATCGCGAGCTCGCGGTTGCGCGCCTGGCTCCGCTCGTCCTGCGCCACCGCCCTGAGTACCGGGCCGGTTCGCGACACCACGCGCCGCTTCTGCGTCGGCGTCAGGGCGTTCGAGACCTCCACGTCGAAGACGGCGACGACGCGCGTCTCGGACTTCTGCGCGTGCTGACCTCCCGGGCCGCTCGAGCGGGAGACCTGCAGCTCGACCTCCGCGAGCGGCAGCACGACCGAGCGGGTCACGCGAATAGACTCGCCACTCATGGCCGCGATTCTGCTCGACGTGGACGGCGTCCTGCACGTCTCCGGCCAGCCGCTGCCGGGCGCCGCCGCTGCGGTGCGCCGTCTCCGTGAGGGTGGGCACCGGCTCCGCTTCGTCACGAACGCGACGACGCGGTCGAAGGCCGACCTCGCCGCCGGCCTCCAGGCGATGGGGATCGAGCTGGAGGTGGGAGAGGTGCAGACGACGGCGGATGCGGCGGTCGAGTCGTTGCGCGGCCGTCGTGTCCTCGCTCTCGTCATGCACGCGCTCGTCGGCGACCTCGAGGGGATCGAGCTCGTGGGGGACAACGTCGAGGCCGTGCTGATCGGAGGCGCGGACGACTCGCCCGAGACGAACCTCGTCTTCTCGTACATGAACCTCGCGCGCGCGTTCCAGGAGCTCGAGATGGGCGCCGACCTCTACTGCCTCCATCGCAACCGCTGGTGGCAGACGCAGCGCGGCCCGCTGCTCGACGCCGGCTGCTACGTCGCCGGGCTGGAATACGCGGCGCAGACCGCGGCGACCGTCCTCGGCAAGCCGAGCGCCGCGTACTTCGATGCCGCCTGTCGAGCGCTCGACGCCGAGCCCTCCATGACCTGGATGGTGGGCGACGATCTCGAGACCGACGTCGCCGGCGCGCGCGGCGTGGGGATGCGCGCGGTGCTCGTGCGCACCGGCAAGTTCCGGCCGGACGCCGTCGAGACGTCGCGGATCCAGCCGGACGGCATCGTCTCCTCCATCGCGCACCTCCCCGAGTGGCTCGAGGAACACATCGCGTGAGCGTGTCCGTGGGCACCGACCTGATCGAGATCGAGCGGATCCGTCGCGCGCTCGAGCGCTATTCGCGCTTCAGCGAGCGCTGCTTCACCGAGGCCGAGCGCGCGTACTGCGACTCGCGGCCGAACCCGGCGCAGAGCTACGCCGGCCGCTTCGCCGGCAAGGAGGCGGTCGGAAAGGCGCTCGGCTTCGGCGTCGCCCGCGCATTCGCCTGGCGGGAGATCGAGATCGTCGGGCGCCCCAAGCCGGCGGTGCGCCTCTCCGGCCGTCTCGCCGAGCGGGCAGCCGCGCTCGGCATCGAGGCGCTCGACCTCTCGATGACGCACTCGCGCGAGCTCGCGCAAGCCGTTGCCGTCGCCACCGATGGCTGAGCTCGAGCCGCTCTACACCGCGGAGGAGATGCGCGCCGCCGAGACGGGCCACGATGTCGACGCGATGATGCAGCGTGCCGGCGCCGCCGTCGCGGAAGAGCTCATGCGGCGCTGGCCCGATGCGCGGCGGATCGGTCTGTACGCGGGCGGCGGCGCAAACGGCGGCGACGGGCGCATTGCCGCCGAGATCCTGCAGGCGCAGGGGCGCGAGCTCGTCGACGAGCGGCCCGACGTGATGATCGACGCGCTCCTCGGCACCGGCCTGAAAGGAGCGCCACGCGACGAGACGGCGCAGCTCGTCGAGCAGATCAACGCGAGCGGTGCTCCGGTGCTCGCCGTCGACATCCCTTCCGGCGCGAACGCCTCTACCGGGGAGGTCGCCGGCGCCGCGGTGAAGGCCGACGTCACGGTGACGATGCACGGTCCGAAGGTCGGCCTCGCCGTCGCGCCGGGCTGCTTCCACGCGGGCGAGGTGGCGGTCGCCGACATCGGCCTCGAACCCGCCGCGACCGAGCACAGGCTCGCCACCCGGGAGCTCCTGCGCGAGGTGCCGCGCCGCTCCCCGCGCGACAACAAGTACACGGCGGGGCACGTCCTCGTCGTCGGCGGATCCCGGGGCATGACCGGGGCGCCGGCGCTCGCCGCCCGTGCCGCTCTCCGTGCCGACGCCGGCTACGTGACGATCGCCGCGCCGGTCGAGTCACTGCCCGTCCTCGAGGCGCTCGTGCTCGAAGCGGTGAAGCGGCCGCTCGAGGATGTGTTCGAGGCGGCGGCAAAGGCGAAGGCGCTCGCGGTCGGACCGGGCCTCGGGCGCGCGGATGAGGCGAAGGCGATCGTGCGCCGCCTGCTCGCGGAGGTGGAGCTGCCCGCGGTGGTCGACGCCGACGCGCTCTTCGAGCTCGAGCCCGGCGACTGGCCCGCGCCACGGGTCCTGACGCCGCACGAGGGCGAGCTCGCGCGGCTGCTCGGTCGCGAGTCGAAGGAGATCGCGGCTCACCGGCTCGCGGCCGTGCGGGAGGCCGCCGAGCGCTTCGACGCTGTCGTCGTCCTCAAGGGCGAGGACTCTCTCGTTGCGGCACCGGGCCGCGGAGTTCTCGTCTGCGCACTGGGCCTGCCGTCGCTGTCGACGGCGGGGACGGGCGACGTGCTCACCGGAGTCACCGCCGCGTTCCTGGCGAAGGGCATGGAGCCGCAGCGTGCGGCCGCGGCCGCGTGCGCGGCGCAGCAGCTCGCCTCGCGCGAGGCCGAGCAACGCTACGGCCTCGTCGCGAGCGACGTGGTCGAGGCGCTGCCGCGTGCGTTAGCTCTCGGGCTCGGGTAGCCGGTCGACCCGCCAGATCTCCTCCGGCACCCGGACACCCGCGAGACCGCTGTGTTCCTCGATCCAGCCGAGCAGGGCAAGCAGGAGGCAGAGGCAGACGAGGATCACCGCGCCCCAGACGACGTCGCCGCTGCGGAAGCGGATCAGATCGAGTGCACCGAGTGCAAGAAGCGCGATCGGCGCGAGTGTGAGCTGGTAGCCGGCTCCTCTGGCTCCGCTGACGCGGAGCGCCCAGAGGCGGACGAGGTAGAGCGCCAGCAACGCTCCTGCCGCCGAGAACCAGCCGTAATACAGCGCAGTCGCCTGGAACGTCCAGTCCTGGGGCAGAACGAACCACATCGGCACGACGATCGCAGCGACGCAGAGGACGGATGCGGCAAGAGGCATGGCCAGCGCAAGCGCCCGTGTCCGCTCGACCGGGCCGGGCTTGAAGCGCAGGAGGGCCGTGACCAGGAGAATCCCGGCTGCGGTCAACCCCACGTCGGCTCCGTAGCCGAGCCGCAGAATCGGCCCGTTCTGACGGAACACGGTTCCGAGCAGCGAACCGAAGACGGCGACGGCGATGGCCAGGTCGAGCGCATAGTTCTCGACCGCGGGAACGAGTGCCGTGGCGAGCAGCAACAGGCAGAGCCCTCCGGCAGCGGCGCCGGCGACGACGTACCACCCATTGGTTCCCCAGGAGCGGTGAGTCAGCGATATCTCCTGCCAGGGCAGGAACAGCGCCACGATCAGAAGCGCGGCAGCGCCCAGTTCGAGAGCTGCCGGCCCGCGTGGCAGGACCGGAAGTCGGAGAGGCCACCCGCGCGCGGCCTCCACCGCGACGAGCAAGACGACACATCCCACGCCGATCCACGTGCCGTACCTGCTGACGGTGGAGAACGGGGTCGCGCTTGCGGCCCCGGCCGTGAGGATCGCGATCGCGGCCACGAGCGGCAGGCGCTGCCGCCGACGGTCGCGCACTCGTGGTGCGCCGAAGATGAGGACGGCCGCCGCGAGGGTGGCGGCCGGATCATCGATCCCGGGCCTGCTGAAAAGGTTCCCCTGGCCGATCCAGGGCAGGAGAAACGAGACGAGCAGCGCAATGCCGAGGAATCCTGCGACCGCGTCGCCGGCGGCCCCGGGCCGGCGGAGCTCGCTCCTGCGCAACGCGAGGCCGCTGACCCCCGCGATCGCACCACTCGCCGCTCCGAGGTAGAAGCCGTAGGCCCAAGTCGTATGGGGCGTGACCGGGTGTCCCGTGAAGCCGCCGCCCACGAGATTTCCCAGAGCGTGCACTTCGACCGCGACGGCGGCGGCGAAATACGCGAGTGCGGCGCCGAGGCTCCCGAAGGGAAGCTTCGGGGCGAGTTCGGGTCGGCGAAGAGCGGCGATCGTTGCCAGGGCGAGGGCCACGACGAGCAGTGCGGCGACGTCACCGGCTCCTGCGACCCAACCCACGGCCGAACCGCCCTTGACGAGTTCGCCGAATCCCTGGGAGCTGGTGATGGTCAGACCGGTGGAATGCGCTTCGCGCCACGGCAGGAAGAGGCTGGCGAGGAGCGTGAGGGCGCTCGCGAGCAGCACGCCCAGCGGCAGACGTTCTCTCATCGGAACCGCAATCTACTCCTCGTCCCGGTGCCCAACTAGGCTGGACGACCGTGCAGCGGAGCGATGTCACGGTCGACCTCGGGGCGGTCCGCCACAACTCGCGACGGCTGCTCGAGACGCTCGACGGGGCCGAGCTCTGGGCCGTCGTGAAGGCGAACGGCTACGGCCACGGCGCGACCGACGTCGCGCGGGCGGCGCTCGACAGCGGAGCCTCGGCGCTTTGCGTCGTCACGGCGGCGGAAGGCGTCGAGCTGCGCCGCGCGCTCCCCGACGCGCGGATCATCGTCATGTGCCCCACGGAAGAGGTGGCCGAGGCGCGCGAGGCGCGGCTCGAGCTCGTCGTGTCCGGCGACGACGAAGTCCCGGAGGGCATCCCGGTGCACCTGAAGCTCGACACCGGCATGCATCGCTGGGGGCTGGCCGAGCTGCCCGAGCCGCGGGTCGACGTGGTGGGACTGATGAGCCATCTCGCGACCGCCGACTCCGATCCCTCGTTCGCACGGCAGCAGATCGATCGCTTCCGCGAGGCAACGGAGCCGTACTCGCACCTCACCCGCCACGTCGCGAACAGCGCGGCTGCGCTGCGGCTCGCCGAGGCGCGCTTCGACGCCGGCCGCTGCGGCATCGCGCTCTACGGGATCTCGCCGTTCAACACCGACCCGGCCGAGGACGGGCTTCGCCCGGCGCTCTCGTGGCGGAGCCGGCTCGCGCAGGTCCGCCTCCTCCAGCCGGGAGAGAGCACCGGCTACGGCCGCCGGTTCGTCGCGGAGCGGCCGACGTGGACCGGAATCGTGCCGGTCGGATATGCCGACGGTTTTCGTCGCGACATGACCGGCACCGAGGTGCTCGTCGACGGCGAGCCGCGGCGGGCGATCGGCACCGTCTCGATGGACGCGGTCGCCGTCGAGCTCGACCGTGAGCTGCCGGTCGGGACGCCGGTCACGATCGTCGGCGACGGCCTGCTGATCGAGCGCCACGCGGAGGTGGCGGGCACCATCGGCTACGAGATCGCCTGCGGGATCAACTCCGACCCGGCCCGCGCCCGTCGTGTCCTCGTCGGCTAATCGTTTCGCCCGCACGGCCGAGCGAGTCGCTGCGCACCAGGACACGCGTGCGGCGCGGCTCGCGCAACAGGTGCGCGACTTCGTCCAGGCGGGCGGCGACGAGCGCGCCCTCGACGTCGGGACGGGAGCCGGCGCGCTCGCGTTCGCCCTGGCGCCGCTCGTGCATGAGGTGGTGGGCCTCGACCCGGTGCCCGAGCTGCTGGAGCTCGCGCGGCAACGCGTCGTACCGAATACGGAGTTCGTCGAGGGAGACGGGGCGGCGTTGCCGTTCCCCGATGCCTCCTTCGACCTCGCCGGAACGCACCGGACGCTCCATCACGTCGCGCGGCCCGATCGCGTCGTCGCCGAGCTCGCGCGGGTGACGCGGCCGCCCGGCCGCGTGCTCGTCGTCGACCAGCTCGCACCGGACGATCCCGACGCGGCGGCCGCGCTCCACGAGTTCGAGACGGCGCGCGACCCGTCACACATGCGCCTGCTCTCGAACGGCGAACTGCAGGAGCTCTTCGCGGCGAACGGACTCTCACTCCTTCACGAACGACGGGAGCAAGAGTCCCGCGACCTCGAGCGGTATCTCGACCTTGCCGGCTGCGAGGGAGATCTCCGCGCCCGCGCCGAAGCGCTCGTGGCCTCCGACCCGCGCGTCCTCGACGCGTCCGTCGGCTGGTACCTGCTCGCCCGCTAGTGGTGGCCGGTGACGCCGCCGTCGAGATTGGCGAACGCCTCGCGAAGCTGCGCGCGCTCCGCATCCAGCTCCGTGAAGGAGAGCATCAGGCGCCTGTCTCCCTCCCGGGTCAGCCGCAGGTGGGCGACCCGCGCATCGCGCTGTGACTGCTCGCGCTCGATCAGCCCCGCGCTCTCGGCGCGGCGCACGAGCTCGGTCACGGTGCTCTGCGCGAGCTGCATCCGCTCGGCCAGCTCCGTCACGGTCGACTGCTCGGCCCCGTCGGGGGCGCCCTTGATCATCATCAGGAGCGTGTAGCGCTGCGGCGTGAGCCCCGACTGGCGGGCGATCTTCTCACTGCGCCGCAGGAAGTGCCGGAGGGCCGACCGGAACTCGGCGACTGCGATGACGTCCTCTGTGGTTGCCTCAACTTGTTCGACCATGGTGCGATTCTAGGGAGCTTTCGGCATGCGCGAAAGGACACGTGTGAAGAAATTCGGCATTGCGTCCTGCAGCGGAGCTATCGGCCCGTAGTACCACGGCACGGTCGTCTCTCCTCTGCCCTCGTCGAGCGAGCGGAGAACATGGGCCGCGACATCCTCGGGCCCGATCACGACACGCTGCACGTGGGACGGCAGCCACCGCTGGGGAAAACCCTCCGTCTCGGTGAAGCCCGGCTTGACCGTGTGCACGCGGATTCGCTCCGGACGCAGCTCGGCCGCCACGGTGCGGGAGAAGGCCAGCTGGGCGTGCTTCGAGGCGGAGTACGGCCCGCTCGGCGGCCCGGCGACGACGCCCGAGACCGAGACGATGTTGACGACGTCAGAGGGCGCGGCCGCCCGCAGGCCCGGCAGGAAGGCGCGGAGGCACCACACGGCGCCGAGGTAGTTGATCCGGATCAGCCGCTCGATCACCTCCGGGTCGCCGTCGAGGAAACGCGTCCGCCCCGGGATGCCGGCGTTGTTGACGAGCAGGTCGATCCGCGGGTGCCGCTCGAGCACGCGCTCGGCGACTGCGTCGACCGCGGCGCGGTCCGAGACGTCGCACGGCTCGGCTTCGCCGCCGAGCTCCTCCGCAACGGCCTCCAGGCGCTCGGCGCCGCGGGCGAGCAGGACACAGAGGTCGCCGCGAGCCGCGAGCAGGCGTGCGATCTCGACGCCGATGCCCGAGGAGGCCCCCGTGACGACCGCGACCCGGCCCACGCCAAGGAGGCTACCGGTGTAGGAGGCCTCGGCGACACGGCGGCTGTGCCGACCCGCCGCGCCGGGCGCCGCGACTCCTCGCTTCGCTCGTCGGCCGACTTCATCGGCTGCGGTGTCCTCGGTCGCGCCGATAGGAAGCGCTCTCGGCGCTCCCTGCGTCCTTCCCGCGCGGTCCCCATCGCGACGCTCCGGCGAGCACCGTCCCACCGAGACCTCCTAGGATCGCGGGCTATGGCCGGACCCTTCGAGGGCAAGCGGGGCCTCGTGCTCGGCGTCGCCAACAAGCGCTCCATCGCGTGGGCGATCGCGCGGCAGCTCGCCGAAGGCGGTGCGAGCCTCGCCTTCACCTACCAGGGCGAGCGGATCGAGTCGAGCGTGCGAGAGCTGGCTGCTTCGGTCGACTCCCCGCTCGTGACGGAGTGCGACGTCCGCTCCGACGAGGAGGTGGCGCGCGTCTTCGGCGAGGTGGGGGATGCGTTCGGCGGCGAGCTCGACCTGCTCGTCCATTCCGTTGCCTTCGCGGCCGCGGAGGATCTCGAGGGTCGCTTCACCGACACGCCGCGCGACCGGTTCTGGCTCGCGGTCGACGTCAGTGCGTACTCGCTCGTCGCCTGCGCGCGCGCTGCCGAGCCGCTGATGGAGAAGGCCGGGGGCGGCTCGATCCTGACGATGACCTACCTCGGCGGCGAGCGCGCGGTGCCCCACTACAACGTGATGGGCGTGGCGAAGGCGACCCTCGACGCGTGCGTCCGCTACCTCGCCTGGGATCTCGGCGAGAAGAACATCCGGGTCAACGCCGTCTCGGCCGGCCCCGTACGGACGCTCGCCGCCCGCTCGATCGCCGGCTTCACGACGATGGAGGACATCGTCGAGGAGCGCTCGCCGCTCCGTCGCCACATCACCGCCGACGACGTCGGCGCGGCTGCCGCCTACCTCCTCGGCGACGGCGCCGCGAACGTGACGGGCACGACGCTGTACGTCGACAGCGGCTACCACGCGATGGGCATGTAGGTCCTCAGCCGGCCCGCATGTACCGGATGTGAGTGACTCCGGGCGCGCCGACCGCCTCGACCTGTTCGAGCTTCGGTGCGGCGCCGCCGAGGTTGTCGAACAGCCGTGCTCCGCCGCCGAGGAGGATCGGCGTCACCGAGAGCACGAGTTCGTCGAGCAGGCCAGCGGCCAGGTACTGCTGCGCCACCGAGGCGCCGCCGCCGAGCGAAACGTGACTGTCGCCGGCGGCCGCTCGTGCCAGCTCGAGCGCCGACTCGATCCCGTCCGTGACGAAGTGGAATGTCGTCCCGCCGTCCATCTCGAGAGGCTCGCGGGGATGGTGTGTGAGGACGAAGACCGGATGGTGGAACGGCGGGTCGTCGCCCCACCAGCCCGTCCACGGGTCGTCCTCCCACGAACCGGGACCGCCGCCGAACATGTTCCGGCCCATGATGGTGGCGCCGGCACCGCCGAGGATGTCCTCGGCCAGCGGCGTGCTCGCGTTGACCTCGCCGCCTTCTCCGCCGTGCATCTCGCGGAACGCTCTCAGCGGTACGAGCCAGCTGTGGAGCTCTTCACCGCCGATCCCGAGCGGGTGCTGCGTGCTCTGCTCGGGGCCGGCGACATAGCCGTCGAGTGACATGGTGATGTTCAGCTTGAGCTTGCTCATCGAAATCCTCCGATCTCGTCAGTGCTGATCGTTCGTAGGACCGGACCGCCGGGCCGAAATCATCGAGACCGATGAGATCCGCGCCTCGGTCCGGCAACACTTGTGCAGAGAAGTGGAGTAGCGCACGCGGCTCCGCGCTCGCCCTATCCCCGGTTCCGTAGTTCACCCGGATGCGGTTGCGCCCCGGCGCGGCAAGGATCCAGGCATGGCGTACGCAGAGCACTGCTCCCAGGAAGCTCCGGTCGCGTTCGAGACGGGCACCGTCGGCGACGCGATGAGCCACGGGGTGATCAGCTGTCCGCCCGAGACACCGCTTCGGGTCGTGGCACGGATGATGGCGACGCACGGCGTGCACGCGATCTTCGTCTTCGAGTACGGCGAGGAGGACGATGATGCGCGGCAGCTCTGGGCCGTCGTCTCCGACCTCGATCTCGTCGCCGCCACGCGGCTCGACCTCGACACCCTGACCGCAGGGGAGACTGCGGTCACGCCGCTCGTCAGCGTCACCGTCGACAGCTCGATCGGCGAGGCCGGCGGCCTGATGGCGCAGTACGGGATCGCGCATCTCGCCGTCACCGAGCCAGGCTCCCGTCGTCCGATCGGCGTCATCTCGACGCTCGACATCGCACGGGCGATCGCGGCGGGCCTCGGCCCGCGCGAGACCTTCGCCTCCGCGTAGTCGGCCTACGGATTTCCCGCAGTCCGCTTCCGCAGCCGCCCCGATGGCGGCCGCACGGTTCCGCCCGACACTACGCGCAATGGCACCACGGTTCGAAAGGAGTCGGGACATGCGCAAGGCACTGGAAATCGGAGGATTCGTCGCAGCTGCAGTCCTCATCGTGTTCGGCGTCGCCTCCATCGTGATGGGCGTCAACGGCCGGAGCACGGTCAACAGCAGCCTCTCCCATGAGTACATCGTCGGTTCGCCCGACATGACGCCTTCGGGCATCAAGGCCGAGGCGAAGCAGGCCGGCGTCTACGCGGCGGTCACGGACTGGCCGACGAAAAGCGTCGCCAACCAGAAGATCGACACCGGCGACAAGGCTCGCGCGTTCGCCGGGTACATGCGGATCCACGCGCTGGAGGCCAGCGGTGGTCTGACCTACGCACAGCAGGGTCGCTATATGGCGAAGCCCGGAACGCCGGCCAAGTTCACCGACGGTCAGGGCGCAACCAACATCGACAAGTACGCGCTCATCGATCCCAAGACCAAGCAGCCGGTCGACAACGGTCGCCGCAACCTCTGGGTGACCGAGACCGCGCTGACGACTGCGCTGAACACGAGCTACATGGCTTCCCAGCTCGCCCTGTTCGGGATCGTGGTCGGGATCGCTCTGCTCCTCACGGGGATCGGGTTCGGGATCCTCGCGGTCGGCGGGACGCTCCGGAACCCGGAGCCCGCCCTGTCGTTCGGACGGAAGACGCAGACGGACCCTAGGACTCCCGCGGTGCCGGTGGCCTAGCAGCCCGACTCCACCGTGGGACGGTGAGGGCCGCCGCGAGGCGGCCCTCACGCATTTCGGAAAATCCGCACCGCGGATCCGGGCCGGGCACGACGCCCTCGCACGGCCGGGTAGGGAGGATGGCCCCATGGAGACAGAGCACGCAACACGGCTCTGCACGCTCGAGACGGCGGTCGGCAGGCTCGAAACGTGTCCGGAGGGAGCTTGCCCGTTCTGGGAGCCCGGCGGTGCTGCGCTCGCCGGACGCTGCGCCTTCGAGCAGCTCGACGTCGCGGCCGACTCCCCGCTTGCGGCCTGGCTACTGGAACTTCGAGAGCGCCTCGCCGCCGCCGAGGCCACCGCGGCCGCGGACGAGGCGCACACCCTCTTCAGCCACCTGCTGAACGAGTCGTCCGAGTAGAGCTACTCGGCCTCGAGCAATCCGCGCTCGAGCGCGTACGCCACCAGGTCGGCCCGGGTCTGCAACCGCAGCTTCTGCATGATGTGCGCCCGGTGCGTCTCGGCCGTGCGGACCGAGATGTAGAGCATCTTCGCGATCTCCTGGTTCGTGTGGCCGAGCGCGAGCAGGCGCAGCACCTCGCGCTCGCGGTCGGAGAGCGGATCCTCCTCCGCGCGTTTCGCCGCCTCGGCGTCTGCGGCGACGAGCCGCGCGCCGAGCTCCGGGTTGACGTAACGGCCGCCGCCGGCGACCTCGCGGATCGCCGCGACGACCTCGTTGTCGGCGGCTTCCTTGAGCACGTAGCCGCTCGCGCCGGCAGCGAAGGCCTCGCGGACGTAGCGCGGCTCGTCCTGCATCGACAGGACGAGCACCTGTGCGTCGGGGTTCTCGTGCCTGAGCTGCGGGAGGACCTCGAGACCCGTCTGCTCGGGCATCACGATGTCGAGCAGGATCACGTCGGGCTTCAGTGCCCTCGCCTGGAACACGGCATCGCGCGCACTGCCTGCCTCGCCGACGGGCTCGAGGTCGTCCTCGGCCGCGAGCAGCAGGCGCAGGCCGCTGCGAACGACGGCATGGTCGTCGACGATGAGAACGCGGACGCTCACGAGAGAGGCACCTCCGCGACGACCGTCGTCCCGGCGCCGGGCCGTGACTCGATCTCGAGCCGCCCGTCGATCAGGGCGAGCCGCTCCCGCATACCGAGCAGGCCGACGGCGCCCTCGCGCACGGTGCGCTGGTCGAAGCCGGCGCCGTCGTCCTCGATCACGGCCGCCACGCCGGTCTGACGCCGCGCGAGCGAGACGCTGATGTGTGTCGCATCGGCGTGCTTGACGATGTTCGTGAGCGACTCCTGCACCACCCGGTAGAGCACCGTCTCCACGTCGCTCGGCAGTCTCGCCTCTCCGAGCGCCGAGTGGAAGTCGACGCGGACGTCCTGCTCGGCGAAGGCGTCGACCAGCCGTTCGAGCGCGGGCACGAGCCCGTAGTCGTCGAGCACGGCCGGACGCAGCTCGACCGCCAGGCGGCGCACGTCCTGGAGCGCGCTCACGACGTGTTCCCGTAGCTCGGCCAGCGCCTCGCGCGCCGGGTGCCCGGCGAGCGCATCCTCGAGCGGCTTCAGCCCGAGCAGGATCGAGGTGAGCGCTTGCCCGGTCTCGTCGTGGAGCTCGCGGGCGAGCCGGGTGCGCTCGAGCTCCTGTGCCTGCACGACGCGACGGACGGCGTCCCGCGCCACGCGTTGCGACAGCTCGACGGCCACGGCCGCCCGCGTCGCAAACGCCTCCGCCAACCGGAAGTCGTCGTGGGTGAACCGCGCGTCCGGGCCTTGCCTGTCATGGATCTCGAGCACGCCGATGGCGTCCTCGCGGCCGATCAGCGGCACCCACATTCCGGTCCGGGCCGCGAGCCGCCTCGAGATCTCCTGGTGCACCTCGGGATCGTCGATCACGGAGTCGATGCGCTCGCTTCGCCGGCGGTCGAGCACCGCGCCACTCTTCGACTCCGACCGCGAGATCCTCGTGCCGAGCAGTTCGTCGGCGCCCGCCACCGCGGCGAAGCGCAGCTCGTCGCCGCCGCTCGGCAGTGCCAGCGCGACGACGCGCGCGCCGAGCAGCTCCCGCAGGCGGCGGACGATCAGGTCCAGCAGCTTCTCGAAGTCGGTCTCGGTCGCGAGTGCGTTCCCGACCTCGTTCAGCGACTGGAGCTGTCGCGACCAGCGGGTCGAGGCCTCGTAGAGCCGGGCGTTCTCGATGGCCACGGCCGCCTGGCCCGCGAGCAGCGTCACGAGCTCTTCGTCCTCGTCGGTGAAGTCGTCTCCGCCCTGTTTCTCGGTGAGGTAGAGGTTTCCGTAGGCCACGCCGCGCAGCAGGACCGGGACGCCGAGAAAGCTCCGCATCGGCGGGTGCCCGGGCGGGAAGCCGACCGAGCGCGGATCCTCGGCGATGTCGCGGAGCCGCAGCGGCTTCGTGTCGCGGATCAGGACGCCGAGGATGCCGCGCCCGCGCGGGAGGTCGCCGATCTCCGCGCGCAGGTCGTCGGCGATCCCGTGCGTGACGAACTGCTCGAGCTCCGAGCCGCTCGCGGCGATCACGCCGAGCGCCGCGTAGCGAGCACCCGTCAGCTCCGCCGCCGCCTCGGTGAGCCGCTTCAGCAGCGCGTCCAGCGACAGCTCGGACGTGACCGCGAGGCCGGCCGCGAAGAGGGCGCGGAGCCGTCCTTCGGTGACGGAAAGGGCGTCCACCGCGCCAATCTAACCGCGCCTCGCAGTACCGAATAAGCCGCACGCGCGCTCCGCGACGCCGCCGATGCCGTCTCTACGGAACGCGACGACACTCGGGGGAACAAAGGAGGCGCGAGATGAAAGCGCTCGTGTATCACGGGCCGGGGCAGAGGTCCTGGGAGGACGTGCCCGACCCGACAATCGAGGAGCCGACCGACGCGATCGTGCGCATCGACTCGTCGACGATCTGCGGCACAGACCTCCACATCCTCAAAGGGGACGTGCCGGAGGTGAAGCCGGGCACGATCCTCGGCCACGAGGCCGTAGGGACGGTGATCGAGATCGGCAGCGCCGTCACGACCCTCGAGCCGGGAGACCGCGTGCTCGTGTCCTGCATCACGTCCTGCGGCAGGTGCCGCTTCTGCAAGGAGGGCCGCTACGGGCTCTGCACCGGCGGAGGAGGCTGGATCTTCGGCCACCTCATCGACGGGCTACAGGCCGAGTTCGCGCGCGTCCCGTTCGCCGACACGTCTGTCTACAAGGTGCCGGACGGGCTCACGGACGAGCAGGTTCTGTTTCTCGCCGACATCCTTCCGACGGCGTACGAGGTCGGCGTCCTCAACGGAGGCGTCGAACCGGGCGACACGGTTGCGATCGTCGGCGCCGGCCCGATCGGGCTCGCGGCGATCATGACCGCGCAGCTCCATTCGCCCGGCCACATCGTCGCGATCGACCTCGACGAGTCGCGGCTCGAGAAGGCCCTCGAGTTCGGCGCGGACGTCGCGATCGACAACAGCACCGAGGACGCCGTCCAGAAGGTGCTGGAGCTCACCGGCGGCCTCGGGGCAGACGTCGCCATCGAGGCGGTCGGCGTGCCCGAGACGTTCGAGCTCTGCACGGATCTGATCCGGCCGGGCGGCCGCGTCGCCAACGTCGGCGTGCACGGCCATCCCGCGACGCTCCACCTCGAGAAGCTGTGGATCCGCGACGTCCTGATCACGACGGGTCTCGTCGACACGACCACGACGCCGAAGCTCCTCAAGCTGATCGAGGCAGGGCGGCTCGACCCGACGCCGTTCGCCACCCATCGCCTCGCGCTCGCGGACGCGGAGGAGGCATACGACGTCTTCGGAGCGGCGGCCGAGAGTCAGGCGCTCAAGGTCGTGCTCGAGGCGGTCCCGGTCGGCCACGAGCCGGCCGAGGAGCAGTACGGGGTGCCGGTCACCGCGTAGCCGCCTCCCCCGGGGAGGGCGGCGCCCTGCCGCCTGGGCGCCGCCCTCCGCTCGTGCGGCTTTTCCGCAGCGGGCGGGGCGTCGTCCCGGATGCCGCTTCGTCCGGTCGGCCGCACACTGAGGGCGGAATCCGAGAAGGAGGACGAGATGAGCACCACGAGACCCATCCTGTTTGCGACCGACGGCTCGTCCTGGGCCGAGGGGGCACAGAAGGAGGCGTTCGAGCTGGCACTGCGACTCGATGCTCCGCTCGTCGCCGTCTCCGTCGCGCATGCCGCGGTGCCTGCGGTCGGCTATGCCGGCTACGGCTACTCGAACATCGTCTCCGAGCTCAGGGAGGCCGAGCACCACCGCGTGAAGGCTCTCCTCGACTCGGTGGCCGAGGCCGCCGAGTCGGAAGGCGTCCATTGCTCCACGGTCGCGGCCGACGGGTTCGCGGTGGAGGAGATCTGCCGCAAGGCCGCCGAGTACGACGCGCAGCTGATCGTGGTCGGCTCTCACGGCTGGGCCGCCGCGCGGCGGTTCCTCTCCGGCAGCGTCTCCACCGGGCTCGTCCACTCCGCGCCGTGCCCGGTGCT
>DATEPQ010000196.1:0-3167 GCA_035273125.1 Gaiellaceae bacterium | reverse complement strand
CTCGTCGGGCCAGCGCGTCAGGCTCTCGGCCTCCGTCTCCGCCGCGCCCCAGAGGAGGCCCGCGCGCTCCAGGTCGCCCCGGGCGAGCGCGACCTGCGCAAGGCCGGCCAGCGTGTACAGAGCCCACAGCCGGTTCTCCTGGGCGCGTTCCATCTCGAGCGCGACCAGCCCTTCCCGCTCCGCCTCGTCGAGATCACCGCGCCGCAGGGCGAGCATGAGGAGTTCGTGCCGCTGGCCCGATTCCCACCAAACCCAGCCCTGGGCGCGGGACATCTCGGCGCCGTGCCGTGTGAGCTCGACCGCCCGCTCGATGTCTCCCTCGCTGAGGGCCAGCTGGCCCAGCACCCAGTAGCACGACGTCTCGATGAAAGGGAACCGGCCTTCGGCGAGCTCGAGCGAGTGCTCGGCAAGCTCTCGCATCCGGTCCCAGTCCTGGCGTCGCCAGGCGGACACCGCGAGCATCTGCTCGACGATGGCGACGCCCCGGTCGTCGCCGAGTTGCCGGTAGAGCTCGACGCTCTCGGTCGTCAGCTGCACGGCCAGGTCGTCGTGGCCGCTGAGGTCGGCGGTGCCGCCCTGGGAGCGCAGCACGTGGGCGAGGAGCTCCGGTGGGACGTCGCCGGCGCGGTCGCGCAGGCGCTGGAGCCGCTCGAAGCCCTCGCCCGGCGCGGCGGCATTCCAGAGCTGCTGCACCTCGACCGCGAGCTCGAGACCCAGCAGCGGGTCTTTTTCCTCCGCCCAGTCGAGGGCGGCTCGCAGGTCCTCACGCTCGGTCATCGCTCGGCCCAGGTCGGCTTCCGTGTCGTCCACGCCGAGGTGAGCCTCACGGGCCATCTGGAGCATCCGCTCGGCGTGACGTCGGCGCAGCTCGTCCTCGCGTCCCGACTCGCGGAGCCGCTCGAGCGCGAATTCGCGGATCGTCTCCAGCATCCAGTAGCGCTCCTCTCCGAGCCGGCCGGTGCGGCGCCGGAGCAGGCTCTTGTCGAGGAGGGAGGCGAGCGTGTCGAGCTCGGCGTCGCACACCAGCTCGGCCGTCTCGAGCGTGCAGCCGCCGCGGAACACTCCGAGACTCGCGAACAGCATCTGCTCGTCGGCGTCGAGGAGGTCGTACGACCAGGCAATCGTCGCCCTGAGAGTCATGTGGCGCTCCTCGGCGTCGCGCGTTCCCTTGAGCGCGTCGAGCCGGTCGGAAAGGCGATCGAGGAGAGCCTCCGGCGCGAGCAGCTTCGTCCGGGCCGCCGCGAGCTCGAGCGCCAGCGGCAGGCCGTCGAGCCGGTCGCAAAGCTGGACGACGGCGTCCGTGCGCGTCACGTCCGGACGCACTGCCTGGGCGCGCTCGCAGAAGAGCGCGACCGCCTCGTCGCGGACGAGCGGCGGCAGGTCGAGCTCGGCCTCCCCCTGGATCCGCAGCGCCTCGCGGCTCGTCGCGAAGAGCCGCAGCGCGGGCACGGTGGCGACGAGCTCGGCCAGGTGACGGGCCGCGCCGGGCAGCAGATGCTCGAGGTTGTCGCACACGACATGCGTCCGGCGCTCGCCGATGCGGGCCGCGATCGCGGTGGGATCCGGCGCCGAGGCACCGACACGATCGGCGATCGCCGACAGGACGAACTCCGCGTCCCGCAGCGGGGCGAGCGGGACGAAGACGGTGCCGCCCTCCGCGTCGTCCCCGAGCAGGCGCGCGAGCTCGATCGAGAAGCGCGTCTTGCCGGTTCCCCCGGGGCCGACGATCGTGAGGACGCGCGGGTCGCGCTCGTAGACCAGCGAGACCGCGTCGAACAGCTCCTGCTCACGGCCGAGGAACGGTGTCGCCGGGGCCGGGAGCTCGACGCTCCCCGGCGTCCGCAGCGGCGGAAACTCGCGCTCGCCGAGCTGGTAGATGGGGATCGCGCCGTCGAAGTCCTTGAGCCTGTGCCGGCCGAGATCGCGGAGCGGCTCCCCCTCGAGGAGCGCCGCCGTGGCCGGCGAGACGAGGATCTGGTCGCCGTGGGCGAGTGCGGCGATGCGCGCCCCACGGTGGACGTCCTCGCCGACGTAGCCCTCTGCGGTCAGGGTCGGAGTCCCGGTGTGCAGCCCCATCCGGACGCGGATCGCGCCGGCAGCGAGCCCGTCGCGCGCCGATTGCGCTGCCTCGGCTGCTCCACCGGGTGTCGGGAACGCGATGAAGAACGCGTCGCCCTGGGTGTCGACCTCGACTCCGCCGTGGGCCTCCGCCGCCTCGCGCACGATCCGCCGGTGCTCGGCGAGTGCGTCGGCGTACCGCGCCGGCCCGAGCTCGTGCAGCAGCCGTGTCGAGCCCTCGATGTCGGTGAAGAGGAACGTGACTGTTCCGGCAGGAAGCGCACTCACGCCCGAGTGATTATGCGGACGCTTCGCCGAACCACCGTGCGCGCCGCGCCGGGGCGAATGCTGCCTTCTCCGCCGCGAGCTCGGCGGAGGGGCCGACCACGGTCGCCTGCGGCGACGGCCCGCCGAGGAAGTTCGCCTGGATCTTGGCGACGCGGCCGCTGCCGAACTCGATGTAGCAGTTGCCCTCGCCTTCGTAGCGCCGTCCCAGAGTCTCGCCGTGGAGCCGCGCGATGATGTCGTCGGCAACGACGCCGGCCGCGTTCTCCGCGAACACGCCCGCTTTCGCCATCGGGAGGCTCACGACGTCCCCGACGGCGTACACGTCCGGGAACGGCGTCATCAGGTTGTCGCGATCCACCCCGACCCAGCCGCTCTCGGCAAGGCCCGACTCCCTCACCACCGCCGGAACGCAGTGGATGGGGATCCCCACGAACAGGTCGTACGGGAGCCGCTCGCCGCTCTCGAGCGCGGCCTCCTTCGCGTCCGGATCGAGCTCGACCACCTTCTGCTGCGCCATGTACTCGATCTCGCGCGCGGCGAGCTCGTCGAGGAAGCGCTGCGAGACCTCGGGCGTCACGGGCACCGGCGCCGCCATCGGCGCGACGACCCGGATCTCGGTCTGCTCCCGGATCCCACGCTCGACGAGCTGGTCGTGCAGGAGGAAGGCGCCCTCGAACGGCGCGGGCGGGCACTTGTACGGCTGGGCGAGGACGCCGATCAGGATCGTCCCGCCCGTGAACTCGGGCAAGGCGTCGCGCATGCGCTCGGCGCCGGCGATCGAGTAGTACTCGAGCCCGTCCTCCGCGAAGCCCGGCGTCGCC
>DATEPQ010000195.1:0-5591 GCA_035273125.1 Gaiellaceae bacterium | reverse complement strand
GGCCCGACGAAGAACGCAGGAGTGAAACGAGATGCCGAAGGTGAAGACACGGAGCTCCGTGAGGAAGAAGTTCAAGGTGACGGGGAGCGGCAAGATCCTGCGCCGGCCGGCGATGCGGAGCCACAACCTGGAGAAGAAGTCGTCGAAGCGTAAGCGCGGCTTCCGCAAGGACCGCCAGGTCACGGGCGCCGACCGCGGCGCGATCAAGAAGATGCTGGGGATGGGCTGATGCCACGCGTCAAGCGATCGGTCCACGCGCAGAAGAAGCGCCGCAAGGTCCTCGAGCAGGCGAAGGGGTATTGGGGCCGCAAGAGCACCCATTACCGCTACGCGAAGGAGCAGGTCGAGCACTCGCTCGTCTACGCGTACCGCGACCGCAAGGTGCGGAAGCGGGAATTCCGCAAGCTCTGGATCACGCGGATCAACGCGGCCGCCCGCGCGCACGGCCTCTCGTACAACCAGTTCGTGCACGGCTGCTCGAAGGCCGGGATCGAGCTCGACCGGAAGGTGCTCGCCGACCTCGCCGTCAGCGATCCGGCCGCGTTCGGCGCGATCGCCGAGCAGGCGAAGGCCGCGCTCGAGGCTGGAAGCGGCGAGGGCAAAACTGCCTCCGCTCGCCCGAAAGACCGCGCCGCCTCCGGCGGCGCCGGGGCCGCCTGAACCGGCGGGACGCGTTCGAACTCCAGGCGCGCCATTTCGGGCGCGAGTCGCCGCTGTACGAGCGGCTCGCGCTCGAGCTTGCGGACGACCCGCTCCTTCCCGTCGACGTCGACTGGCGCTATCCGCTGCAGCTCTTCTCCGGGCTGCACTACCTCGTGCTTGCCGGGCGCGCGTCCTGGGAGGACGTGGGCGCCGCGCTGCGCAACGAGTCAGAGTTTCTCCGCGAGTGGATCGCGACGGATCGCGTCCAGACGAACGAGCCGCGGCGCTGCTGGTTGCTCGTGCCCTGCTTCGTCGAAGCCGCTCGGCGAACCGGCGCCGAGGAGTTCGACTGCATCGAGCTCGGCTGCAGCGCCGGGCTGAACCTGCTCTGGGACAGGTACGGCTACGAGTACGCGCGCGGTTCAGTCGAGGGCCGACCGCTTTTTCGGGGCGAAGAGCGGGGGAGGCCCGTCCCGGTTGGCGAGTGGCCGCGCGTGCGCTCGCGCGTCGGCTTCGACCTCGCGCCACCCGACCTGCACACCGACGAGGGGGTCAGGATCCTGCAGTCGTTCGTCTGGGTCGGGCAGGAGCAGCGGCTCGCCGATCTCGAGGCTGCGATCGCGGTCTGGCGGCACGATCAACCCCGAATCGTGGTGGGCGATATGGCCGACGAGCTCGCGAAGCTCGTAGCGGGGCGGCCCGATGACGCGCCGGCTCCACTGCTCATATGGCAGACCGCTGCTCTCAATTACCTTCCGAAGGAGCGGCAAGCCCGCGTACGCGAGCTCGTTGCCCAGGCAGGAGCGACCTTCGTCGAGACCTGGCAGCCGCAGGACGGCAGCCATGACTACTACGGCCTCTACGTCGACGGGGACGAAATCGCGCACGCAGAGTTTCACGGCGCCTGGATCGAGTGGCTTGCGTGATCACCTCCCGCGACAACGAGAAGCTGAAGCTCGTGCGCAAGCTCCGCGACCGCCGGTGGCGCGAGAAGCTCGGGCTGTTCGCGGTCGAGGGGGAGGATCTTCTCGCCGAGGACGTCGATCCTGTCGAGCTCCTGGTCGCCGGAGAAAACGTCGAACCGTCGTTGCTCGCCGACGTGGCGACACTCGCGCACCCCCCTCGCGTGGTCGCGATCTATCGACGGAACGACCTGCCGCACGGCGTGCGGCCGGTGACGCTCGCGCTCTGGCGGGTCGCGGATCCCGGCAACGTCGGCACCCTGCTGCGCGCGGCTGACGCGTTCGGTGCGGGCGTCGCACTCTCGGAGGGTTGCGCCGACCCGACCGGCCCGAAGGCGGTGCGCGCGTCGATGGGTTCGCTCTTCCGGGTGCCGCTGAGCGGGTTCGACGAGCCGACGGGACAGCGGGTTGCGTTGGTACCGAAGGGCGGCATCCCGCTCCCCGAGCTGGATTCCGCCGGGGACGTCGTCCTCGTACTGGGCGCAGAGAGGGAGGGGCTACCGGCTCACGTCCTCGAGCAGTGCGAGGAGCGCGCGACGATCCCGCAACGGTGCGGAGGCGAGTCGCTCAACGTCGCAATGGCGGGCGCAATCGCGCTCTACGAGCTGGCTCGCGGTAACCGGTCCTAGAAAGCGGCCGGCCCCCTTGCGGGGGCCGGACCAGAGATTCGCCGAGCCGGTTTCGCTTTCGTCCGCCTCGTCCAACCGGCCTTTCGCCTCGGGATTGCTCCCTCTTCGTCTGACCGCTCGGTCGTGGTTTCGACCTACTCGCGTTCCGTGCTCGGCGCAAGAAGGAACCTACGCGAACCCTGTCACCGGATCAAGACCGAGCCTCAACGTTTTTGTCGCAATTTGCGCGCTGATCTTTTCGGCGGGCGATCCACACGCTGTCCTCGCCGCCGGCGAACGGACGTCGGTCGAACCAGCCGTAGCACTCGAGCACCTCGAAGCCGGCCTCGGCGAGGAGCGAGTGCCAGCGCGCGGGCTCGACCCACCAGAGCCTCATCGTCGAGGAGCCCTGCGCGCCGCGCACCGAGAGCGTGAGGGTCTGCGCAGCGAGATCCCACTCGGCACGCTCGTCGATGCCCGGCTCGCGCTCGATCCAGCGGCCGTGCGTCTCCTCGATGTCCTCGCGGGACGGGGTGAAGACGTCGAAGACGAGACGCCCACCGGGCTGCAGCAGCTCGCGGGCGGCGCGGAGCGCCTCGAGCCGCTCGCCGTCGTCCCGCAGGTGGAGGTAAGAGCGGAACGGGCATGTCACGAGCAGGACGCGCTCGTCGACCGGCGGCCGCCGCAGGTCCCCGAGCCGCAGGTCGAGTCGCTCTGCGACGCCGGCCTCCCGGGCCCGCTCGGAGCAGACCGCGAGCATCCCGGCGGACGAGTCGACGCCGATCACGTGCCCGCCCGCGAGCGCGGTCGGGATGGCGATCCGGCCGGTGCCGACCCCGAGCTCCACCACCTCGCCACCGGCAACGAGCGCCTCGTCGACGTAGAACGAGACGTCCTCGATGACACTCGAGCTCCAGGGGTCGTACAACCGCGCGATCGGGTCGTAGACGCTCAGGGCTTCCGCGTGACGTAGACGAACTCGAGCGACTCGTCGTCGAACGGACGCCGGTCGAACCAGCCGTACAGCGCCTCGACCTCGAGCCCGGCGACCTCGACGAGGCCGTCCCACTCCGACTTGGTGGCCCACCAGAGGCGGATGGTCGCGCCGTCGTCGCGCTCGATCTCGATGCGATTGTCCGCGGGGGCATAGCGCAACGTGTGGACGACGCCGTTCTGGTCCTGCGTCGTCCCGTCGAGTCGCGCGGCGATCCTGTGGCTGAACGCGAACGCGTTGAACGCGAAGCGACCGCCGGTCCGCAGCGACGCGGCCACGCGCTCGAACACCCGCCGCTTCTCTTGCCAGCCGTGCAGGTGGAGGAGGGAGCGAAACGGGACGTAGATCAGCGCCGCGGGCTCCTCGAGCTCGAGCTCCCGCACGTCATCGAGCCGCAGCTCGAGCGGCAGACCGGCGGAGCGCTCACGGGCGATCTCGAGCATGGCCGGCGAGGAGTCGATGCCGAGCACGGGCTTCCCGGTCTCGCGCACGACCTCGATCGCGACCCGGCCGCTTCCGACCATCAGCTCGACGATCGGCCCGTCCGCCTCGCGGGCGAGCGAGACGTAGTGGCCCACGTCCTCGGTCATGTCGGATGCCCAGGCGTCGTACACGGGCGCCCACGCGTCGTATTCGCTCATCGGGGGTAGTATCGAGCCAGATGTCTGCGTCGCGCGTCTTCGCCTTTACCTCGCCCCGGCTCGCCGCCGGGGTGTCGGCGCGCTAGTCAGAGCGTCGTCTCCTCGACACGAGCCGGGGCGTGAACGCCCCCTTCCCCGTGCCTGCGAAAGGAGAGAAACCGTTGGATAAGGTCGCCCCCGTGAATCCCGACGACCTCGAGAAGGAGGCGCTCGCCGCCGCCGAGGAGGCGAGGTCGCTCGCCGCGCTCTCCGAGGTGCGCGTCCGTTACCTCGGTCGCCAGAGCGCGCTGAAGCTCGCATTGCGCGAGGTGCGCGACCGCGACACCGGGATGACGCTCAACGCCGTGCGCGAGACGGTCGAGTCGGCCCTCGCCGAGCGGGAGGCCGAGCTCGCTCGCGCCGAGCTCGAGGAGAGGCTCGCGACCGAGCGTGTCGACGTGACGCTTCCCGCGCAGCTGCTCGGACCGCCGAAGCTGCGCCCGCGCGGCACGCTCCATCCGTCGACGCTCGTCCGCCGCGACGTCGAGGACATCTTCCTCGGCCTCGGCTACGAGATCGTCGACGGCCGCGAGGTCGAGACGACCCGCTACAACTTCGACGCGCTCGGCTTCCCGGACTGGCATCCGGCCCGCTCGCCGCGCGCCTCGCTGTTCCTCGACGACGAGACCCTCCTGCGCACCGAGACGTCGCCGGCGCAGATCCACAAGATGGAGGAGCGGCGGCCGCCGATCTACATGGTCTCGATCGGCCGCGTCTACCGGCGCGACACGATCGACGCGACCCATTTCCCGATCTTCCACCAGTACGAAGGGCTCGCCATCGACAAGGGAATCACCCTCGCCGACCTCAAGGGGACGCTCCTCCACGTGATGCGCGAGCTCTACGGGCCCGAGCGGGAGGTGCGCTTTCGCACGCACTACTTCCCGTTCACCGAGCCCTCCATGGAGCCCGACGTCTCGTGCTTCAACTGCGGCGGCGCGGGCTGCCCGGTCTGCAAGCACTCGGGCTGGATCGAGATGGGCGGCTCCGGGATGGTCGATCCATACCTGTACGAGTTCGTCGGCTGGGGGCCGGAGGAGTACTCGGGCTTCGCCTTCGGGATGGGGATCGAGCGCACCGCGCAGCTCCGCTACGGAATCTCCGGGATCCGCCCCTTCTGGGACAACGACCTGCGCTTCCTGCGCCAGTTCCGATGAGGATCCCGCTCAGCTGGCTTCGCGAGTACGTCCGCGTCGACGCGAGCGCGCAGGAGATCGCCGACGCACTCTCGATCTCCACCGCCGAGGTCAATGGGGTGCACCGGGTCGGGTTGCCCGGCGAGCTCGGGCCGTTCCGGGTCGGGCACGTGCTCGAGGCGGAGAAGCATCCCGACGCCGACCGGCTCCAGCTCACGTCGGTCGACGTGGGGGAGGACCGGCCGTACTCGATCGTCTGCGGCGCCTGGAACTTCGGCGCGGGCGCCAAGGTCGCCGTCGCGCTGCCGGGCGCCACGCTGCCGAACGGGCTGACGCTCGAGCGGCGCAAGCTCCGCGGGCAGCTGTCCGAGGGGATGATCCTCGCCGAGGACGAGCTCGATCTCGGCGCCGATCACAGCGGGATCATCGTCCTCGACGATGCGCTCGAGGCAGGGACGCCGCTTGCCGACGTCCTGCCACTCGTCGACGAGGTGCTCGACCTCGAGCCGACCGGCAACCGCGCAGATCTGTTCGCCGTCTACGGCGTCGCGCGCGAGGTCGCGGCGCTG
>DATEPQ010000194.1:0-4155 GCA_035273125.1 Gaiellaceae bacterium | reverse complement strand
AACATCGAGCGCGACCACGGCGTCGGGTACGAACGGCGCTCGATCTGCTCGATGTCGAGAAGGTCGCCGAGCACGAGCCGGCGCAGCTCGATCGTCGTCATCCGAGATTCCTGTCGGCATCGGGAGCGCGGAGGTACAGCGGCTCGAGCTCCTCGACGGGCCCCGGCTCGCCGGCCAGCGCCGCGTGGAAGCGGGCGCGCGGCAGATGCCGCTCGTCGTCGTCCGGCGGCACGACGGCGCCGCGCTCCTCGAGCAGCTGCCGGTAGCGCTGGGCACCGTCGCCTACGCAGAGGGTGACATCACCCAGAGGCAGCTCCGCGGGGACGAGAACTTGCGGCTCGCCGTCAACGAGGGTGAATACCTCGCGCCGTTTCGCATCCACGACGGGCAGCGCGCCGTGAGCGCCGGCGGCGAGCGCGCCTCCCGGGCGCAGACGCTGCTCGAGGACGTGGACGCGCTGCTGCGCCAGGCCGGCGCGCACCCGTCCGATCTCGACCGGCTCGCGGTCGGCATCGGCCCCGGCAGCTTCACTGGAGTCCGGATCGGGCTCGCGGCCGCATGCGGGCTCGCGCTCTCGCTCGAGCTTCCCGGTTCGGGAGTCTCGACCCTGGCGGCGCTCGCGGCCGGCGCTCCCGGCGCGCTGCCGGTGGTCGACGCGAAGCGGCGCGAGGTCTTCACCCTCGTCGACGGCGAGCCGCGCGTCATGGCTCCCGCCGAGCTGCCGCTGGGTGATGCCACCCTCTGCGTCGGCGACGGCGCCCAGCGCTACCGGCAACTGCTCGAGCAGCGTGGCGCGGTCGTCCCGCCGGACGACGACGAGCGGCACCTGCCGCGCGCCCGCTTCCACGCGGCGCTGGCGGGCGAGCCCCGGCCGGTGGACGAGCTCGAGCCGCTGTACCTCCGCGTCCCCGATGCCGAGAGGAATCTCGGATGACGACGATCGAGCTGCGCCGCCTCGTCCTCGGCGACCTCCTGGCCATCGAGGAGATCGAGCGCCGTTCGTACCCGACGCCCTGGTCGCGCTCGATGTTCGCCGGCGAGCTCGCGAAGCCGAGCTCGATCTGCCTCGGTGCGTTCGAGGCGGAGGGCGAGGACGGCGCGCTCGTCGGCTACCTGATCGTCTCGCGCTACGTCGACGCGTGGCACGTCATGAACGTGGCGGTCGATCCGGACCATCGTGGTCGCGGCGTCGCCACCATGCTCCTCGAGCGGCTGTTCGACCTGACCGCCGACGACGCCCGGCGCGGCTACACGCTCGAGGTGCGCGTCTCGAACGAGAAGGCGATCGATCTCTACGAGCGTCTGGGCTTCCGCTCGCGCGGCCTGCGCCGCGGCTACTACACCGACAACCGCGAGGACGCGCTGATCATGTGGAAGGACCCGGTCGCCCGCGACCGGCGGTAGCCGCCCCATAAGGCTGGCACTGTGATCCTGGGGATCGAGACGAGCTGCGACGAGACGGCCGCGGCGCTCGTCACGGAAGAGGGCGAGATCCGCTCGAGCGTCGTCTCCTCGCAGGCGGAGCTGCACGCGCGCTACGGCGGCGTGGTGCCCGAGGTCGCGTCGCGGCGGCACCTCGAGCTCGTGACGCCGGTGATCCGCGAGGCGCTCGCGGAAGCGGACGCGGGCCTCGACGACGTCGACCGGATTGCGGTCACTCGCGGGCCGGGCCTGATCGGCGCGCTCCTCGTCGGTCTCGCCGCCGCCAAGGCGATCGCCTGGTCGCGCCGGCTGCCGCTCGTCCCGGTCGACCACCTCGACGGCCACGTGGCCTCGCTCTTTCTCCAACCGGAGCCGCTCAAGCCTCCGTTTCTCTGTCTGCTCGCGAGCGGCGGGCACACGATGCTGCTCGACGTCCGGTCGCACACCGAGCGGGAGCTGCTCGGATCGACGCTCGACGACGCGGCGGGGGAGGCGTTCGACAAGGGGGCGCGGCTCCTCGGCCTCGGCTACCCCGGTGGCCGTGAGATCGACCGGCTGGCCCGCGACGGAGACCCGAGCGCCTATGACTTTCCGGTGGCACGGGTGCCGGCGCTCGACTTCTCGTTCTCGGGGCTGAAGACGGCGCTGCTGTACGCCGTCCGCGAGCTGGACGGGGACGAGCTCGAGGCGCGCCGCTCCGACCTTGCAGCCTCGTACCAGCACGCAATCGTGCGGGCGCTCGTCGAGCGGGTCCGGGAGGCGGCGGAGCAGACCGGGCGGAAGCAGGTCGCGATCGTCGGCGGGGTTGCGGCGAACTCGGCGCTGCGGGCCGCGCTCCCGGAGGCGGCGGCAGCCCCGCTCGCCCTCTGCACGGACAACGCGGCGATGATCGCCTCGGCCGCGCGCTGGACCGCTGCCGTCGAGTACCCCCGGTACCTCGCGCTCGACGCGTACGCATCGCGCTAAGCTCGCCGCGGCGTCAGGTTTTTCCACCTCATTTGCAGCGACATAAGGAGTAGACCTTGGCAGTCGCAACGACGTCCCACCTGCGCGAGAACCCGTTCGAGCTGGCGCGCGAGCAGCTGCGCCGGGTCGGCGAGACCTTCGAGATCGACCCCAACCTCATCGCGGTGCTCGGCGAGTGCAAGAAGGCGATCGAGGTCTCGATCCCGGTCAGCATGGACGACGGGTCGACGAACGTCTTCAAGGGCTTCCGGGTCACGCACAACATCGCGCGCGGGCCGTCCAAGGGCGGCATCCGCTACCACCCGGACGTCACCGTCGACGAGGTCAAGGCGCTGGCCATGTGGATGACGTGGAAGTGTGCGCTGATGGGGATCCCGTTCGGCGGCGCCAAGGGCGGCGTCGTCTGCGACCCGAAGAAGATGTCGCGTCACGAGCTCGAAGGCATGACCCGCCGCTTCACGAGCGAGATCATCAACGAGATCGGTCCGGAGAAGGACATCCCCGCGCCGGACGTCGGCACCGACGGGTCGACGATGGCCTGGATCTTCGACACGTACTCGATGAACAAAGGCCACTCGGTGCTCGGCGTCGTGACGGGCAAGCCGCTCACGATCGGCGGCTCCCTGGGGCGGGTCGAGGCCACGTCCCGAGGCTCGCTCTTCTGCATCCGCGACGCCGTCGCGAAGCTCGACAAGCGCATCGCCGGGATGAAGGTCGTCGTGCAGGGCTTCGGCAACGTCGGCAGCTACCTCGCGCAGTTCCTCCACCAGGAGGGTGCGACCGTGGTGGCGATCTCCGACTCGACGACGGCGCTCTACAACCCGAAGGGCATCGACGTGCCGGCCGCATTCGCCTACAAGGCCGAGAACCGCACGCTCGCCGGCCTCAAGGACGCCGAGACGATCACGAACGAGGAGCTCGTGCTGCTCGAGTGCGACATCCTCGCGCCGTGCGCGCTCGAGCAGGTGATCACCGAGGAGAACGCCCACCAGGTGAAGGCCTCGATCATCTGCGAAGGCGCGAACGGCCCGGTCACGCCGTCGGCCGACGCGATCCTCGAGGACAAGGGCATCCTCATCCTCCCCGACGTGCTCGCGAACGCGGGCGGTGTCGTCGTCTCGTACTTCGAGTGGGTGCAGGGCCTCCAGGAGTACTTCTGGAAGGAGGTCGAGGTGAACGCGAAGCTCAACGACATCGTGAGCCGTGCGTTCGACGAGACCTGGGAGTGCGCCCAGAGCCGCAAGCTCCCGATGCGCGTCGCGGCCTACGGGCTCGCCGTGCAGCGCGTCGCCGAAGCGACGGTCACGCGAGGGATCTACCCGTAGCCAGGGTCGACGTCGTCCTCTTCACCGCCGCGGGCTGTCACCTCTGCGAGGCAGCCCGGCGGATCGTCACGAAGGCACAGGACGAGCTCGGCTTCGAGTTGCGGGAGGTCGCGATCGACGGCGATCCCCAGCTCGAGACCGCCTACCGCGAATGGATCCCGGTCGTGGAGATCGACGGCCGGCGCCGGTTCGTCTACCACGTGCACCCGGACGCGCTGCGCCGGGCGGTTGCACAAGCGGGCGGATAGGGCGGCTGGTACAACAAAGAACGCTGTTACGAAGTCGAAGCGAAGGGGGGTCGTGTGGCCGAGCGCTTGAACGTCGGCGTCGCCGCCCGCCTGTCGCGGTACCTCCAGGTGCTGACGCAGGCACGGAAGATGGGCAAGACGAGGATCTCGTCGCAGGAGATCGCCGAGTACACGAACATCAACGCGACGCAGAT
>DATEPQ010000193.1:0-9242 GCA_035273125.1 Gaiellaceae bacterium | reverse complement strand
GGCGTCGAGCGCCGAGCGCAGGCGGCCGACCGGCAGCGGCTCGTCGAGCCTGAGGCCGAGCATCACGCGCTCGCGCGAGCGGGTCTCGTCGTCCAGCAGCTCGATCTCGCGGTCGTAGTCGCCCTGCAGGTACCGGGCGAGCCTCGGCGTGTTGCGGCGGCGCTCGCGGCCGAGCGTCGAGACCGCGCCGACGCCGATGCCGAGGTAGTCGCGGCCGAGCCAGCAGGCGAGGTTGTGCTCGGCACGCTTGCCGTCGCGGCAGAAGTTGGCGGTCTCGTACCACCGGTAGCCGGCGCCGGTCAGCGCCGTGACGACCCGCTCGAAGTAGTCCTCCATCTGCTCCGCCTGGCGTTCGAGCTCGGGGCCGTGGGCGATCGTGAAGCGCGTGCCGGGCTTCGCCTCGAGCTCGTACGCGCTGATGTGCTCGGGGCGGAGCGCAACGGCCCGCTCGAGATCCGCGGCGAGCTGACCGGGCGTCTGGCCGGGGATCCCGTAGATGAGGTCGAGCGAGAGGTTGTCGAAGCCGGCCGCGCGGAGGTGTGCGAAGGCACGCTCGACGTCCGCCGGTGTCGCGCGCCGTTCGAGCACCTCGAGGAGCTTCGGCTGGAACGTCTGGGCGCCGAGCGAGACGCGGTTGACGCCGGCGCTGCGGAGCTCGCGCGCAAGCTCGGGCGTGACCGTCTCGGGATTCGCCTCTACCGTCAGCTCGCCGGCTGGCGGGAGCGCGCGGAGGAGCCGCAGCAGCTCGGGCAGCGCCGTGTACGTCGGCGTCCCGCCGCCGAGGAAGATCGTGTCGAACGGGCCGCCGTCGTGCTCCTCGGCGAGCTCACGCAACAGGGCGTCCACGTACGCGCCGTGCAGGTGGTCCCGGCCGGTCGCGGTGACGAAGTCGCAGTAGCCGCAGCGATGGGCGCAGAACGGCAGATGGACGTAGAGGTGACGGACGCTCATGCGGCTTGCTTCGGTCGCGGGACGAGCTCGCCGCCGCAGTTCGGGCAGGCGGACTCCAGCGCGTCGGCGCAGGCGCGGCAGAACGTGCACTCGTACGAGCAGATCACCGCCTCGCCGTCCACCGCCAGCCCGGCTCCGCAGCGCTCGCACTCCGTGCGCATCTCGAGGGCCATCAGCTCTTCTGCCCCTGGCCGATGTTGAGGACGGCGAGGAAGGCCTCCTGCGGCACCTCGACCGCGCCGACCTGCTTCATCCGCTTCTTGCCCGCCTTCTGCTTCTCGAGCAGCTTGCGCTTGCGCGAGATGTCGCCGCCGTAGCACTTCGCGAGCACGTCCTTGCGCTTCGCCTTCACCGTCTCGCGGGAGATGACGCGCGAGCCGATCGCGGCCTGGATCGGGATGTCGAACATCTGCCGCGGGATCTCCTCGCGCAGCTTCTCGACGAGCGCGCGGCCGCGGTCGTAGGCCAGGCTGCGGTGCACGATGAGCGAGAGGGCGTCGACCGGTTCGCCGCCGACGAGGACGTCCACTCGCGCGAGCTCGCCCGGCTTGAAGCCGGCGAGGTCGTAGTCGAACGACGCATAGCCGCGGGTGCGCGACTTGAGCTGGTCGTAGTAGTCGAGCACGATCTCGGCGAGCGGTAGCTCGTGCACGAGGTGCACGCGCTCCGGGGAGAGGTACTCGAGCCGCCCGAAGGTGCCGCGGCGCTCGTTGTTGAGCTCCATCACGGCGCCGACGTGCTCCTTCGGGACGATGATCGAGGCGGTGACGTACGGCTCCTCGACCTCCTCGACCTCCCTCGGGAAGTCGGAGGGGTTGTGCACCTCCAGCCAGTCGCCGTTCTTCTCCAGCACGCGGTAGGCGACGTTGGGTGCGGTGACGAGGAGGTCGAGGTCGAACTCCCGCTCGAGCCGCTCGCGGACGATCTCCATGTGCAGCAGGCCGAGGAAGCCGCAGCGAAAGCCAAACCCGAGCGCCTGCGACGTCTCGGGCTCGTACATCAGGGCGGCGTCGTTCAGCTTGAGCCGCTCGAGCGCGTCGCGAAGCTCCGGGTAGTCGTCCGAGTCCGTCGGGAAGAGCCCGGCGAAGACCATCGGCTTGACGTCCTTGTAGCCGGGCAGCGCCTCTCCGGCCGGTTGCCGCACCGAGGTCAGGGTGTCGCCGACCCGGAGCCGCGAGACGTCCTTCAGCCCGGTCACGACGTAGCCGACCTCGCCGGCGGCGAGCCGCTCGACGGGAGTCATGGCCGGGGAGAAGACTCCGAGCTCCTCGGCGTCGAACCGGGTGTCGGTGGCCATCGTGCGCAGCGCTTCGCGGGTGGAGAAGGAGCCGTCGACGACGCGCACGAAGGCGACGACGCCACGGTACTGGTCGTACGAGGAGTCGAAGACGAGCGCGCGGGCAGGCGACTCCAGATCTCCGGCCGGCGGAGGGACCCGCTCCACGATCGCGTCGAGGACGTCGGCGATGCCGTCGCCGGTCTTGGCCGAGATGCGCAGCACGCGCGTGGGATCCTCGCCGAGGAGGTCTGCGACCTCGACCGCCGTCCCGACGGGATCGGCTGCGGGAAGGTCGATCTTGTTCGCGACCGGCACGATCTCGAGCCCGTTCTCGATCGCGAGGTAGGCGTTCGCGAGGGTCTGCGCCTCGATGCCCTGCGCGGCGTCGACCACGAGGAGCGCTCCCTCGCAGGCCTGCAGCGAGCGCGACACCTCGTAGGTGAAGTCGACGTGGCCGGGCGTGTCGATGAGGTTGAGCTCGTACCCCTTCCAGCTGACGCGAACGGCCTGGGCTTTGATCGTGATGCCGCGCTCGCGCTCGAGCTCCATCGAGTCGAGCACCTGCTCGCGCATCTCGCGCGCGGAGACGGCCTCGGTGAGCTCGAGGATGCGATCGGCGAGCGTCGACTTGCCGTGGTCGATGTGCGCGATGATCGAGAAGTTGCGGATGCGGCTCTGATCCATCCCGCGGCGATGGTACTGGGCGCCCGATTCGCGCCTGAGTCGCCGCCGCGGCGAACCCGCACACCCCCACCCAAGGGTGGGGTCCGCGTTCCCTCCGCCCTCGCGATTCAGGCTACCCGCGGTCTGGTGCCTCGAGGCTCGCGGCTTTGTCAGAAGTCCGTGTCGCTTGCGGCGGAGTCAGGCGCGCGAGCGACGCAGGCGTAGCAGCGTATTCAGCTCGTGCACGCCGAACAACCGGCACAGGCCGAAGAACGCGGCGTATCCGAGCACGAGCCCGGCGCCGAGGGAGACGATCTGCGCCGGGAGCGATCGGCCCAGCGCCGCATCGAGCTCGTGCCAGATCCCCCACCCCACCCCGGCGAGCGCCGCGGAGGCAAGGGTCACCAGGCCGCATGTGCGCACCGTCTCACCGAGCTCGAACCCGTCCAGCCGCCGCCGGAAGAGCACGAGCAGCGCCCCGGTCCCAGCGATGTTGACGAGGGACGTCGAGAGCGGGATCCCCCAGGTTCCGAACCGGTACAGGACCGCGTCCAGCACGGCGTTCAGGCCGAGGTTCCCGAAGGCGACCCAGCTCGGGATCCACGGGGACTGAAGCGAGAAGAAGCCGCGGTTCAGCATCAGCATCGTCCCGTTGAACGTGAGGCCGAGTGCGAAAGCGGCGAGGCAGGGGGCGACCCGCTCGGTGTTCGCCGCGTCGAAGACCCCGTGTTGATACAGGAGCCGGACCATGGGAGTCGCCAGGACTGCGGCGGCCACGCTCGCCGGAATGAGCAGGAAGCAGATCAGCCGTAACCCAGTGCCGACGACGTTCTGGAATGCGCTCCAGTCCCGGCGCGCCGCGTGACGCGACAGCAGCGGGAAGAGCACGGTCGCCACTGCGACCGAGAAGACGCCCTGCGGGAGCATGTACAGCCGGAACGCCCGCACGATGGCGGCCGGATCCTTGTTCGGATCGAGGTAGTGGGTCGCGAACAGCTGGTCGATGACGGCGTTGATGTTGATCAGGCCGAGCCCGATCGTGACCGGCACCATCAGCACGAACACACGCTTGACCGCGGGGTCACGGATGTCGATCGCCATGTGCAGCTGCCCGTCGAGCCCGCGCAGCCACGGCAGCGGGAGAAGGAACTGCGCGATCGTGGCCACCAGGATCGCGGCCGCGTAGATGTAGAGCTGCGTCGAGGCCGAGCTCGTGCTCTGCTTGCCGAGGCCGAGGCCGAGCAGGATGATCAGGTTCCACAGCACCGGGCTCAGAGCGGGGACGGTGAAGTGGTCGTAGCTGTTGAGGATCCCGACCACGATCCCGGTCAGGCCGAGGACGAGCACCAGAGGGAAGAGGATGCGGGCGAGGACGGTTGCGATCGTCCCGAAGTTGTCCGGTCCGTAACCGAAGATCTCCATCACCCAGGGCGCGATGAGGATGAAGAGGGCCGTCAGACCGCCAAGCCCGACCAGCATCAGCCAGAAGAGCGTTGACGCCACCTGCCAGGCGCGTTTCCGCTCCCCTTTCACGAGCATGTCGCTGAAGACCGGGACGAACGCGGCCGAGAGTGCCGAGTCGGCTACGAGCGAGCGCACCGTGTTCGGGATGAGGAACGCGATCTCGAACGCGTTGATCGGGCCGGTGATGCCGAAGGCGGCGGCCTGGGCGATCTCCCGCACGAGGCCGACCACTCGTGAGACGCCGGTCGCGACCGCGAAGATGACGCCCGAGCGCGCAAGCCCGCGACCGACGTCGTCCGCCTCGGGCCGCGTGCCCTGGGCCGCGACCGTGGGCGCGACTCCCGTGGCCTGCGCGGCCTGTCCCTCCTGGTCGAGTGCCTGCGTCTCGAGCTCGATCAGCTCGTCCCGCTCGCGATCGCGATGCGGGCGGAGGATCGCAGTCGAGCGCTCGGAGGGGTCCTGCGCGATCGGCCAGGAGTCGAGCGTGGCGTCGCTCTCGAAGTAGGTCGGCTTGCCCTGCTCGCGGCGGCGACGGTCCCGCGCGAGCCGCCGTTCGTGCCGCTGCCGCTCGGCGTCGTCCACGAGGGCAGCATAGGGAGCGGGGTTGCTACCATCGCCCGGCCCGCGAACCGCGGGTCTTTTTCCGAGATGCCCAACATCAAGCAGCAAGAGAAGCGCGTTCGCCAGGCGGCGAGACAGCGGCAGGAGAACCTCCGCTGGCGGTCGACCGCGAAGACGCTGATGCGCCGGCTGAACGAGGCGGTGGCGGAAGGGGACGCAAAGGAGACGGACGCGCGGCACCGCGAGCTCGTCCAGTGGCTCGACCGCGCTGCGGCGAGCGGCGCCCTCCACCGGAACACCGTCGCGCGGCGCAAGTCGCAGGCGGCGAAGCTCGCCGCCGGCTCCTCCGAGAAGTAGGGACTTCTAGGTCGCGCGCTCGCTGGGGCGGCGCGTGATCTCGACGAGCGTGCGCTCGAGCTGGAGATCCGGCGGCAGGCGCGAGCCGCCCTTGGCCCCGGCATCGAGCTCGGCGAGCCGAACCGTCGCTTGCGCCAGCTCCTCCGGCGAGAAGTTCGCGGCCTGCTTGACGGCCTTCTCGGCCACGAACGGGTGCATCTTCAGCCGGCTCGCGATCTCGCTCGAGCGCACCCCGTCGTCCGCGAGGCGTGAGGCCTTCCGGACCCGACCGACGTGCCCGACCATCGAGCCCACGAGGCGGATCAGCTCGCCCGAGCGCGGCCGATGCGACCGGTCGAGGAGCGACTCGGTCGCCCGTAGCGTCGCGGCGACATCTCGGCGTCCCCACGCATCGGTGACCGCGAAGATCGGCGTCTCGGCCCGCCCGACGGCGAGCTCTTCCACGTGGGCGCGCGTGATCTGCTCTCCGTTCGCCCAGGTAGCGAGCTTCTGGATCTCCGAGGCGAGGTCGCCCACATCCTCACCGACGGCCTCGACGAGCGCACGGCACGCGTCCCGGTCTGCGGCCGCGCCAAGGCGGGAGAATTGGTCGCCGACCCACTCCGGGAGCTGCTTCTTCGAGACGTCGTAGGCGAGGATCTGACCGGCCTTCGCGACGGCCTTGGCCAGCGGCGCATCCTTCTTGATCGCGTTCGCGACGAGTGCGAGGACGGTGGCCGGGGCCGGAGCGGCGAGGTAGGCCTCGAGCTCCTTCACGTCGGCTGCCTTCCAGGTCTCCACGCCGTCCACGCAGACGAGTCGTGCCTCGCCGCCGAAGAGGCCGCGCGCGTTGCAGGCTGCGATCGCTTCCTCGGCGGATGCCTCCCCGGCGTGGAGCTGCTCGGTCGCGTCCTCACCGATGCGCCCTCGCAGGCGCTGGAGCGCCACCGCGATCTTCGGCCGGTCGGTCCCCGTCAGGAGGTAGACCGGCTTCAGCTCGCGCTCGCTCGCCACGCTGCCAAGCATAGGCGGAGGCGGCGATCGCCCCCAGGCCGAGCACGGCCGCGGCGCGGGGAGACGTGATCTGCGCGCCGGGGATGCTCGCGAACGCGCGTGCACACTCCCCCACGAGCCAGGCGCCCCAGCCGTTGAGCTGCGCCATCGCCGCCGCGACCGGCGGTGCGAACGGTGCGACGAGCGCCGTCAGCAGGGCGAGTCCGAGCACCTCGACGTCGATCGGGACGGCCACGACGTTCGCGGGAACCGTGACGAGCGAGATCTGGTGGAACTGGAACCACGTGACCGGAGCCGTGGCGAGCCCACACGCTGTGGAGACCCCGATGAGCTGCGCGACCTCGTGGGATACCGGATAGCCCTCGAGCGCTCGCACGACGCGCGGCGTGACGACGAAGATCGCCGCAACGGCTGCGAACGAGAGCTGGAAGCCGGCGTCGAAGAGCGCGTAGGGGTTCCAACCGAGCAGCACGGCCGCGCCGACGAGCAACGCCTGCCAGCGGTCACGCTCGCGGCCGGCGAGCCAGGCAAGCGAGCCGAGGCCGGCGGCGAGCGCCGCCCGCACCACCGACGGGTGAAGCCCGACGGCGAGCGCGTACGCCGCCACCGCGCCGAGCGCCGCGAGCTGAGCGACGTAGATCCCGAAGCCGAGGAAGAGGACGATGGCCGCGGCACCCCCACCCACCGCGGCGACCTTCAAACCGTCCACGGCGAGGCAGTGGTAAAGACCCGTGGCGCGGAAGTCGTCGAGCAGTCCCTGGTCGACCGTCGAGGTGCGGCCGAGCACGATCGCCTGGATCACGTCGCGCCGCTCGCCTTTCAGGCCTCGCACCGTGTCGGCACTCAGCCAGCGCCCGACGCGGTCGCCGATGCCGGCGACTCCGCCGCGCTGCCCGACGACGCGGTACGACTGCCCTTGTAGGATCGCGTGGATGCCCTGCCGGCGCAGCCACTTCGCCTCGTCGAATCCGTTCGACGGTCCCGGCGGAGCCTTCAGCTCCGCGAGGAGCCTGAGCCGCGCGCCCGCCGGCGGCGAACGCCCGAGCGGAAGCTGGAGCAGGACCGGCTCGTGCGTGCGGAGCGTTCCCCAGCGAAGCACGAGCGCTTTCATCCGCTGGTCGAACGTTCCCGCCCGCGGCGGCTCCTCCACCTCCACGACTGCCCACTCGGCCGTACCGATGCGGGAGGCGAGCACGCTGTGGTCCAGCTGAGTAAGCCGGATACTGCCCCAGCCCCACGCCACCGCCACGAGCGCGGAGGCGAGCGCCGCGGCTCGGAGGTACGAGCCGGAGGCGGCGAAACCGACGACCGCGAGGACAGCCCCGACCGCAAGGGCGGGAACGGCCGCAGGCCGGGCGAGGTTCGCGAGCGCGAACCCGAGGCAGAGCGCGCCCACGGATGTATGCGGGAGGCGAACCGTCACCTCACGGGATCACCAATCCTTTGAGCTGCGCCATGTGCGCCGGCCCGATGCCTGGCACCCCCTCGAGCTCGGCCACGGAGTGGAACGCGCCGTGCTGCTGCCGGTAGTCGAGGATCTTCTGAGCCGTCACCGGGCCGACTCCGGGTAGAGCCTCCAGCTGCTCGAGCGTCGCCGAGTTCAGATCCAGCGGAGCGGACGGCGACGAGCCCGCGGCGGCCTGGCCCGCTGCTGCGAGGGCACCGGCGGCACCGCGCCCCGGCACGACGATCTGCTCCCCGTCGGCGACCGGCGCGGCGAGGTTGACCGAGTCGAGCTGCGCCTTGGGCGTCGGGCCGCCGGCGGCTGCGATCGCGTCGTCGACCCTCGAGCCCGACCGAAGCCGGTAGAGGCCCGCGTGCCGCACCGCACCCGCCACGTCGATCACGAGCAACTTCTCAGCGGCAGGCTTCGCGCGAGCCGGGGCGGCCAGCGGCGTCACGGCGGGCGCTGCGCTTCCGCCGCCACCGCCGAAGTGCCGGACGGCGAGCAGGAGCAGCACCGCCAAGGCCGCAGCCGCGCCGAAGAGCTGGCGTCGCGACAGCCCTGGGATCCGGACATCCATGTCGTCGATCCTGACAACGCACCCGTGCCGCGTCCGTGTCAGCTCTCTCGCAGCTTCGTAAACTCGCCCGGTGGCCGACTGGGTGACGATCTCCGCGCTCGCCTCCGCAGGCGGAACGCTCGTGCTCGCCGGCGTGACGGTCGCCTCGGTGCGCTCGGCCAATCGCGCCGCCCGCGTCGCTGAGAGATCGCTCCTCGCCGCGCAGCAGCCGCTGCTCGTCCAGTCCCGGGCCGAGGACCCTGCCGTCAAGGCCGGCTTCCAGGACGACGTCTGGTTCTCGGTCCCCGGCGGCCAGGGAGTTGCGAGCGCGACGGACTCGGCCGTCTACTTCGTGATCGGCATTCGCAACGTTGGCACCGGGATCGCCGTCCTCCACGGCTGGCGCCTCATCCCGGAGCTCCTGCTCGAGCGCGGGGCACACGTGACCGCTCCTCCGCTCGAGGAGTTCACGACCCTCACGCGCGATCTCTACGTCGCCCCGGGCGACGTCGGCTTCTGGCAGGGCTCCTTCCGTGACCCGGCGAGCGACGGCTACCGGGAGGCGCGCCGCGCCGTCGAGGCGCAGCAGCGGATGGGCGTCGACATCCTCTACGGAGACTTCGAGGGCGGCCAGCGCGTGATCAGCCGCTTCATGCTGACGCCGCGCGAGACGAGCGACGGCATGCGCTGGTACGCAGCCGTCGGTCGCCACTGGAACGTCGATCGGCCCGAGCCGCGCGCGCGGGAGCGCCAGCCCTAGACGACGAAGTTGACGAGCTTGCGCGGGACGACGATCGTCTTGCGCGGCTCGCCGCCGTCCAGGTAGCTCCGCACGCGCTCGCTCGCGCGCGCCCGCGCGACGAGCTCGTCCTCGCTCAGGCCCGCGTCGACTTCGAAGCGGTCACGCACCTTGCCGTTGACCTGCACCACGAGCTCGAAGGTCTCGCGCACGAGCTGCGACTCGTCGGCCT
>DATEPQ010000192.1:0-2103 GCA_035273125.1 Gaiellaceae bacterium | reverse complement strand
GTCGACGATCACGTCCCAGCCGTCGGCGAGGATGCGGTCGACGTTCTCCGAGGTCAGCCGCTCGATGTACGGCACGACCTCGATGTCCGGGTTGAGCTCCTCGAGCGTGCGCTTCGCCGACTCCGCCTTCCACTCGCCGAGACGTGAGGTCGAGTGCATCACCTGACGCTGGAGGTTCGACGCGTCGACGCGGTCGTCGTCCACGATCCCGAGTCGTCCGACACCAGCCGCGGCGAGATAGAGCGCCGCCGGCGAGCCGAGCCCGCCCGCGCCGAGCAGCAGCACGCGCGAGTCGAGCAGCTTGAGCTGTCCCTCCTCGCCGACCTCGGGAATGAGGACGTGCCGGCTGTAGCGCTGCCGCTTCTCGCCGTCGAGCGTGCGCGGCAGCTCGGTTGGCAGGCCGCTGCGCTTCCAGTCGGTGTAGCCGCCGGCGAGCGAGACGACGTTCTCGTAGCCGAGCTCCTCGAGCGACTTGGCCGCGAAGGCCGAGCGGTTGCCCGCGGCGCAGTAGAGGAGAATCGGTTGAGCGCGATCGGGAGCCGCCTGCTCGATGCGCGATTCGAGGTTGCCGCGCGGGATGTGGATCGCGCCCGGAATCCGTCCTTCGGTCCATTCGTCCAGCTCGCGGACGTCGACGATCAGCGGACGGTCGGACGCGTCGAGCACCTCACGCGCCTGCGTGACGTCGACCTCGTCGATCTCCGACTTGACCTGCTGCAGGAGTTCCCGATAACTCGGCATCGCTTTCGGAAATGTAGCGACCCCGTTCCTGGCTACGCTCGAAGTCGTGGCGACCGAAGCTCGCCCTCTCCCGGGGCTCCGGAACCGGCGCGTCGTCGTCATCGTCGCGCTGGCCGCGCTGATCGCCGCGGCAGCGGTCGTGGGGGCGACGTGGCTCCAGACTCGCGGCGAGCACACGACGATCCCCGGCGCGGTGACGGCCCCGCGGCCGGGCGACCCTCCGCTCAGGCTCGACTTCGGCCTCGACACGAGTGCCGAGGCGCGCGCGCTCACACGCGCGCAGTCGCTCTACAACGCGAACCATGTCGCGCAGGCAGCGGCGATCTTCGGCCGCTACCACTCGCTCGAGGCGCAGATCGGCTCGGCCTTCGCCGCGTGGGACGAGAGCGGGCTCGCGCGGGTGCAGAGCCTCGCCGCCGCTCATCCCGCGAGCAGCGTCGCGCTGCTCCACCTCGGCATCGCCGATTACTGGGCCGGCCAGAACGCCGACGCGGTGGCCGCCTGGGAGAAGGTCGCGAGGATCGGCGCGGACTCGCCGTACGGGGTCGCAGCCGAGGATCTCCTGCACCCGACGCTCAACGGGAACAGACAGATCCCAGGGTTGCCGTATCTCGTCCTCGACTTCGGCGCGCCACCCGCGATCGCCGAGTTGCCACCGACGCAGCGGCTGGCCGCCCTCGCGCGAGCCGCGGCGAAGCCGGACGCGCGGGCGAAGCTCCTCTACGGCTCCACTCTGTGGAGCCTCGAGCGCCCGGTCTCGGCCGAGCGCCAGTTCGAGGCCGCCGCGAAGCTCGCGCCTCACGACCCGGTCGCGCGCACGGCCGCGGCCGTCGGTGCGTTCACGAAGGCGAACCCCGTGAAGGCGTTCTCGCGCCTCGGCCCGCTGACGGGCGCCTTCCCGCGCGCCGCGGTCGTCCGCTTCCACCTCGGTCTGCTGCTGCTCTGGAGCGGCGAGCGGAAGAAAGCGGTCGAGCAGCTCGAGCTCGCCGCGGCCGAGCAGCCGCACTCGTCCTACGCAGAAGACGCCAAAAGGCTTCTTTCGCGCTTGCCTGGTACTAGGTCTAAGTAAAGAAAATATGAGCCGAACGGCCTATGGCGGTGAGGTAGAGCCGCATGGCACATTGCGGCATCGCCAGCGAGGGGGATGGGGAGATGGCCGCAACAGCTACGGAGGAAGGACCCTCCGTCGAGGTATTCGAGACGGAGGAAGCACGAAATCTGCTGGAGGCGGCACAGGCCGCCGGCCGGATCAGTGCCGAGGAGATCGCACTAGCACTCGACGAGCTCGAGCTCGAGCCGGCTCAGCTCGAGGACGTCTACCGGGCGCTCGAGGAGCTGCAGGTCGAGATCGTCGACGCGCAG
>DATEPQ010000191.1:0-17687 GCA_035273125.1 Gaiellaceae bacterium | reverse complement strand
GGCCGCACGGCGATAGGCGCGGACACTCCAGTGCGCAGCGCCCGCGAGGTCGAGCAGAGCCGCGTAGGCGTCGAGCGTGCGAGCGATCTCGGCGTTGTCCACGGGGCTAGTGTCTCCCCATGGGGACGGTGGTGATCCCGTTCGCGGGCGCGGGAGGGAAGACGCGGCTCCACTCCTCTGCCCGGATCCGCCGCGCGCTCGCGCAGGCGATGTTCTGCGACGTCCTCGCGGCCTGCGTCCTCGTGGGGGATACCCGCGTCGTGACGCCGGACGAGGAGGGAGCGGCTGCGGCTCGGGAGGCCGGGGCCGAGATCGTCGCCGATCCGGGAAACGGCCAGGGAGCGGCCGTACAGGCCGGGCTGGAGGGCGTCGAGCCGGGCGGCATCCTCGTCGTCAACGCCGACGTCCCCTGTGTGGTGCCGCACGACCTCCGCTCGCTGCTCGCCGCGACGCCGATCGGGGGAGTCGCGCTGGTCGAGGCCCTGGACGGGACGACGAATGCCCTCAGCTTTCCGACGCCCGACGCGTTCGCGCCCCTCTACGGCCCCAGCAGCTCCGACCGCTTCTGTGCGCACGCCGCGGCGCTGGGCCTGGAGGCGGTCTCCGTGGCCGTGCCGAACCTCGCCGAGGACGTGGACACCATGGACGACCTCACCAGGCTGCAGCTGCGCGTCGGCCCGCGCACGCAGGCCTGTCTCTCCGCTCTGGAGAGGAGCGTCGCCTGAACGTCGTCGTCCTCTCGGGGGGAGTGGGCGGCGCGCGCTTCGTCCGCGGCGTCGTCGACGTGGTCGGTGCGCCCGCGACGAGCGTGATCGGGAACGTCGGGGACGACGTCGAGGTGCTCGGCCTCCACGTCTCACCGGACCTCGACTCGATCCTGTATGCGCTTGCGGGCCTCGCGGACGAGCGGCGCGGCTGGGGACGCAGCGGCGAGAGCTGGCACGCGCTCGAGGCGGCAGGAGCGCTCGGCGGCGAGGACTGGTTCGCGCTCGGCGACCGTGATCTCGGCCTCCATCTCGTGCGCACTCAGGCGCTGCGGGCCGGCGAGTCGCTTTCCGGTGTGACCGCCCGGCTGGCGAAGGCGCTCGGCGTTGCGACGAAGCTCCTGCCGGCGACCGACGACCGGCTGCGCACCTGGCTCGACACGCCCGCGGGAACCTTCCCGTTCCAGGAATGGTTCGTTGCGCGCGGGCATCGGGACGAGGTCGACGCGGTGCGCTTCGAGGGGGAGGAGACGGCGCGGCCGGCGCCGGGGGTGCTGGACGCGATCGGCGGCGCGGACCTCGTCCTCCTCGCGCCGAGCAACCCGTACGTCTCGGTCGGACCGATCATCGCCGTGCGCGAGTTGCGCGAGGCGCTCGCCCACCGGCGGGTGTCCTGCGTCGCGGTCAGCCCGCTGATCGCCGGACGCGCGGTCAAGGGGCCGGCGGACCGGATGCTGCGGCGGCTCGCCGGCGGCTCCTCACCCCGCCATGTAGCGAGCCGCTACCAGGGCCTGATCGACGCGCTGGTGGTGGACGAGGCCGACGCGGACGATCTCGAGGGCCTGGGCGAGGTGCGGCCGATCGTGACCCGCACGCTCATGACGGACGCCGACGCCCGCCGTCGCCTCGCCGAGGCGGCACTGGGGGCGGTGCCCGCATGAAGGTCGCGATCGTGGGCGGCACGGGAGACTTCGGGCTCGCGCTCGCCCGGCGCCTGGTCGAGGCCGGCGACGAGGTCGTGATCGGCTCCCGCGACGCGACTCGCGCGCGGGAGAAGGCGAACGAGGTCGGCGCCGCCGCCGGCGCCGCGAACCACCAGGCGGTCAGCGACGTGGATCTCGTCGTGCTCGCGACGAGCGCCGCCGCGACGCTCTCCACCGCAACCGACCTGGCGGAGGCGATCGGGGAGACGCCGGTGCTCAGCGTGGCCAGCGATCTGCGCTCGACGGACTCGCTCTCGCTCGCCCAGCGGACGCAGGATCTCCTTCGCTCCCCCGTGGTTGCGGGTCTCCACTCCCTCGCCGCCGGCAAGCTCGCGCACGGCCGTCCCGACGAGGACGCCTTCGTCTGCGGCGACGACACCGACGCGAAGGCGCTCGCGCTCGAGCTCGCGGCGAAGGTCGTCGCCGGCCGCGCCCTCGACGCCGGGCCGCTCGCGAGCGCCCGCGTCCTCGAAGGGATGACCGCCGTGATCGTCAACCTCAACAAGCGCTATAAGGGTCACGCCGGCATCCGCGTCACCGGGCTCCCGTGACGCAGGTCGTCGAGATCGGGGAGCCGGCCGAGCGGTCGCGTCTCGCGGAAGCCGTGCTCCGAGACCTGCCCGACTGGTTCGGGATCGAGGAGGCCACCCGTCAGTACATCGAGGACGCGGCGGCGCTGCCGACGCTCGCGGTGGAGCCGGATCTCGCCTTTCTCTCCCTCAAGCAGCACACGCCGCGGGCGGCCGAGGTCTACGTCATGGGCGTGCGGCGGGAGCAGCATCGCCGCGGCCTCGGCCGGGCGCTCGTCACCGAAGCCGAGCGCTGGTGCCGGGCACACGGCATCCGCTACCTCCAGGTGAAGACGCTCGGCCCCTCGCGTCCGGACCCCGGCTACGACGCGACCCGCGCGTTCTACGAGGCCGTCGGCTTCGTAGCCCTCGAGGAGCTCCACGGTCTCTGGAGCGACGACAATCCGACGCTGATCCTCGTCAAGGACGTCGGGCCGGGATTCTCCGTCGCGCCGGTCGAGGGCCTGCCGGAGCTGCGTGAGGGAGAAGACCTCGCGGCGCTGATCGCGGAGCGCGCCGAGCTCGAGGACGGAGACGTGGTCGTGGTCGCGCAGAAGGCGGTCTCGAAGGTGGAAGGGCGGGTGGTCTCGCTCGAGGACGTCGAGCCGTCGGAGCAGGCGCGCGAGATCGCAGGCGACGGGGCCGATCCGCGCCGGATCCAGGTCATCCTCGACGAGGCGGTCGAGCTCGTGCGGGTTCGCCCTCCGTTGCTGATCGCGCGTACCCGCCACGGCTACGTCTGCGGCTCGGCCGGCGTCGACGCCTCCAACGCGCCCGAGCCCGGGACGGTCGTCCTCCTCCCGCTCGACTCCGACGCCTCGGCGGCGCGTCTGCGCGAGCAGCTACGGGAGCGGACCGGGGCCGACGTCGGGATCATCGTGACGGACTCGTTCGGCCGACCGTGGCGCGCCGCGACCACGGATGTCGCGATCGGCGCGGCGGGCGTGGAGGTCGTGCGCGACCTCGCGGGCGAGTGCGACCCGGCCGGCTACGAGCTGCACGCGACGCGGATCGCGGTTGCGGACGAGATCGCCGGAGCGGCGCAACTCGTCTTCGGCAAGCTCGACCGGGTTCCGGTCGCGATCGTGCGCGGCCTCGACGTGCGCGGCGACGGCCGCGGCGCCGACATCGTCATCCCGCCCGAGACGGATCTCTTCCGCTAGAAAGCGTGCCGTGAGCGACGCGATCGAGCAGGCGAACGACCTCCTCCGGGAACGGGGCTACGCGGAGCGCGACCTCGCGGTGCACAGCGGCCCGCGCGGGAAGGCGCTGCTCAAGGGGAACAAGATCCTGAGCCCGCTCAGCGACGAGGCCGAGGTTGTGCTCCGCGTCGTCCGCGAGCTCGTGCCGACCGACGGCGAGCTCGGCGGCAAGATACTGCGCCCGGCCGAGCTACGGGCGAAGCTCTGAGCGTGGAGCGCGCGGCCGAGCTTCGGCGGGCCGATCTCGCCCCCGATCCGCTCGAGCAATTCCGGCGCTGGTTCGGCGAGGCGGGCGCCGCGGTCGAGGTGCCGGAGGCGATGGCGCTCGCGACGGCCACGGCCGACGGCGCGCCGTCCTCGCGGATGGTGTTGCTGAAGGGCTTCGACGAGCGCGGGCTCGTCTTCTTCTCGCACCACACCTCGCGCAAGGGGCGCGAGCTGGAAGCGAACCCGCGGGCGGCGCTCCTCTTCCACTGGTCGCCGCTCGGCCGTCAGGTGCGGATCGAGGGGAGGGTAGAGCACGTCTCCGCGGAGGAGTCGGATGCGTATTTCGCGACCCGGCCGCGCGGCGCGCAGCTCGGCGCGCTCGCGTCGCGGCAGAGCGAGCCGCTCGGTTCGCGAGCGGAGCTCGACGAGCGGCTCGCCGCGGTGGAGGGCGAGGTGGGGGACAGCGCCGTGATCCGGCCCCCGACGTGGGGCGGATTCCGCGTCGTCCCTCGAGCCTGGGAGTTCTGGCAGCACCGCGCGAGCCGCCTCCACGACCGCTTTCGTTATCTGCCCGATCCGTCGGGTGGCTGGCGGCTCGAGCGGCTCTTCCCCTGACGCCCGAGGCTGCGGCCGAGGGCCGCCAGCCTCTCGTCCCACGCGGCGCCGACCGAGACCATCCACTCCACGGCGTCCTCGAGCGGCGCCGGGGTCACCTCGTAGCGCGTCTCGCGCCCGGCGCGCGTGGCGCTGAGCAGGCCGGCGTCGGCTAGCGCCGAGAGCTGCTTCGAGACCGCCTGGCGCGTGACCGGAAGCTCGGCCGCGAGCTCGGTCGCGGTCGCCGTGCCACGCGCCGCCACCGCCTCGACCAGCGAGCGCCTGCCCGCATCACCCAGCGCGGCGAAGACGCGGTCTACGCCGCCGCGAGCGCCGCCCATGCGCAGGCGCGCAGCTCGAACGCCGGGGCGAACTGAGGCGAGGACTCCACGACGTGGACGCGGGTTCCGTCTTCGACGGTCTCGAGCTCGATCGCGACGCTGCCGCCGTCGTCCCAGTCGAGGACGAGCCGCTCGGCCTCCTCGAGCTCGCGCACGACGGCGTGCCGCTCGTCGCCGTCGCCCCAGCGGAAGACGCCCTCACCGCCGGGCCGCGCGTCGAGCTGGACCTCCGACGCGAACCACTCCTCGAGACGCTCCGAATCCGTCAGCGCCTCCCAGACCTCGTCGGCCTGCTCCGGTAGAACGATCTCGCGTTCGACGTGCATTTGCTCGATTGGCATTTGCGCAACCTCCTAGTTGCGTATTAATGTGCAACCGATGAGTAGCGTATCGAACCACCTGGTGCCCATGGTGGTCGAGTCGGACGGCCGCTTCGAGCGCTCGTTCGACATCTTCTCGCGCCTGCTGCGCGAGCGGATTGTCTTCCTCGGCACCGAGGTCGAGGCCTCGGCGGCGAACCTCGTCGTCGCCCAGCTCCTCTTCCTCGAGGCGGAGGACCCCGACACGGACATCCGCTTCTACATCAACTCCCCCGGCGGCGACGTCTACGCCGGGATGGCCATGTACGACGCGATGCAGTTCGTGAAGCCGGACGTGCAGACCTACTGCATCGGGATGGCGATGTCGATGGGCGCCCTGCTGCTCGCGGGCGGCGCGACGGGCAAGCGCTTCGTGCTGCCGAACTCGAAGGTGATGATCCACCAGGGCTCGGCGGGCACCCGCGGGACGCCGGCCGACATCCAGATCGCCGCGCGGGAGATCCTCTCGCTCACCCGCCGCTACGCCGAGGTGATCGCCCATCACTCGGGCCGGGACGTCGAGCAGGTGATGCGCGACATCGACCGCGATCGCTTCCTCGGACCGGACGAGGCGGTGGACTACGGGCTCGCCGACTCGGTGCTCGCGTCGCGGAACGGGGACGACGCGACTAGCGCGCCTCTCTAGCGAGCGGAGTCGGGAGGCTCCCAGGCGACGCTGTCGCCGAGGATCTCATCGATCCGCTCGAGCGTGGCCGGGTCGAGCTCGACCCCGGAGGCTCCTGCGTTGTCCTCCACCTGCTCGGGCCGACTCGCGCCGATGATCGCGGACGCGACGTTCTCCTCCCGCAGCACCCAGGCGAGGGCGAGCTGGGCCATCGAGAGCCCGAGCTCGCCGGCGACCGGCCGGAGTTGCTGCACGCGCTCGAGCAGCCGCTGGTCGAGCGCACGCTGCATGAAGCCGCCCATCGCCTCCGAAGTAGCGCGCGTCCCCTCGGGCAGCGGCTCGCCGGGCTTGTACTTCCCGGTCAGGACTCCCTGCGCGAGCGGCGACCACACGATCTGCGAGATCCCGAGCTCGCGCGATGCGGGAATGACGTCGCGTTCCGGGCCACGCCAGAGCATCGAGTACTGGGGCTGGCTCGAGACGAAGTGCTCCACGCCCGCCATCGCCTGCGCCTCGCGGATCTTCTCCTCGGGCCACTCGCTGAACCCGAGGTAGCGCACCTTCCCCTGTCGCACGACCTCGGTCAGCGCCTCCATCGTCTCCTCGAGCGGCACGTCCCAGTCGTAGCGGTGGCACTGGTAGAGGTCGACGTAGTCGGTGCGCAGACGGCGCAGCGAGCCGTCGAGCTGCGTGAAGACCTGCTCGCGGGAGAGGCCGTGGCCGCCGTCGGGCATCGGCCAGTAGAGCTTCGTGGCGAGGACGTAGGAATCTCGTGGCCGGCCGGCCAGCACCTCCCCGAGGAACTCCTCGGCCTGGCCGCGCGAGTACACGTTCGCCGTGTCGATGAAGTCGATGCCGACGTCGAATGCCTTCGCGACGCAGGTTTCGGCGCGCTCTCGCTCGACGCCGCCTCCGTACGTCAGCCAGGAGCCGAGCGAGATCTCGGACACAATCAGGTCGCTCGATCCCAGCTGCCTCCGGCGCACGGAATCGACGCTAACGGTTAGCGTCCGGGCTGTGCCGCCGCAGCTCGACGCGATCGGGATCGTCTGCTCCGACCTCATCCGCACCCGCGCCTTCTACGGGCTGCTCGGGGTCGAGTTTCCCGAGGGGGACGACCACATCGAGGCGACGCTGCCGAACGGCCTGCGCCTGATGCTCGACACCGAGGACGTGATCCGCAGCTTCGATCCCGACTGGACGCGGGCGACGGGGAACCAGGTCGCACTCGCCTTCGCCTGCGGTAGCCCGGCCGAGGTCGACGGGCTGTACGAACAGGTCGTCAAGGCAGGCTTCGTCGGCGCGAAGGAGCCCTGGGACGCGTTCTGGGGCCAGCGTTACGCCCAGCTCCGCGATCCCGACGGTAATCCGGTCGACCTGTTCGCCGCCCTCTGAACCTCGTCGAGGAGGAGGTCGAGCTCGGAGCCGAGTTGCGTCTCCGGATCCTTCGTCCGCCGAGCGCGGACGAGCTGATCGACGAGTCGGCGTTCGGCGAGGAGGAGTTCCTGCCCTACTGGGCGGAGCTCTGGCCGAGTGGTCTCGCGCTCGCCCGTCACGTCGCCGCCCGTGAAGTGCGTGGGTTGCGCGTGCTCGAGCTCGGCTGCGGCCTCGGGCTACCCGCGCTCACCGCCGCGCTACGCGGCGCCGACGTCCTCGCGACCGACTGGGCCGACGACGCGATCGAGCTCCTGCGGCGGAACGCGGAGCTCAACGGCGTCTTCCTGCGCGTCGCGCGAGTGCGCTGGAGCGAGCCGGAGCTCCTGCTTCGCGCCGCACCGTGGGATCTCGTCCTCGGCGCCGACCTGCTCTACGAGGCACGCAACGCCGAGCAGCTCGCCGAGCTCCTGCCGGATCTCGGCGGCGAGGTCCTGCTCGCCGAGCCCGGGCGGCCGTATGCGAGGGAGTTCCTCGAGCGGTTCCGGGCGGAACGCGTCGGCGAGCGGATCTTCCGGCTAGCCTGCTGAGCCGTGCTCGCCGCCCTCGCTCTCACGATCTCGCTCGCCGTAGCTCCGAGACCGCACATCGTCTGGAAGCCGATCCCGTACGGCGCGGCGCGGAAGGCCGAGATGGCGGCTTACGCCGGCAAGCATTACGGGATCCACTCGTGGCGCCTGCACCCGAAGGTGATCGTCGAGCACTACACCGGCAGCAACAGCTTCTCCTCTGCGTGGAACACGTTCGCGGCGAACACGCCCGACCCCGAGCTAGGCGAGCTCCCCGGCACCTGCGCCCACTTCATCGTCGACCGCAACGGGAGGATCTACCAGGTCGTGCGCACGGACGTCATGTGCCGCCACACCGTCGGGCTCAACTACGTCGCCATCGGGATCGAGCACGTCGGCACCTCCGATGCCGAGGTCCTCGGCGACCGGGCGCAGATGCGCTCGTCGCTCGAGCTCAGCGCCTGGCTCGTCGATCGCTTCCACATCCGGATCCGCAACGTGATCGGGCACAGCGAGAGCCTCTCGAGCCCGTACCACAGGGAGCGGTACAGGCCATGGGCGCACCAGACGCACGCCGACTGGAAGCATCGTGATATGATGCGCTACCGCGGCAGGCTCCGTGCCCTTTTGCGTGCCGGCGCTTAACGCTAGACTCGCACCATGCCGCGCTATCTGATCCTCCGCCAGTTCGAGGTGGACGAATCGCAGATGCCCCCGATCGGCCGGCGCTCGCGCGAGCTCGTCGAGGGCGATTTCCCGCAGATCACCTGGGAGCACAGTCACGTCGTCATCGGCGACGACGGGCTCGTGCAGACGTACTGCGTCTACGAGGCGCCGGACGAGGAGATGGTCCGCGAGCACTCCACCCGGCTCGGGCAGCACAAGATCGCTCTGCTGGAAGAGATCGTTGGCGACGTGTCGCCTGCGGACTTCCCGCCGGCCTAAGCGGGCTCGGTACCGAGCACGCGCACGTCGTCCAGGTGGAAGAGCGCCGACTGCGCGACGGCGAGCCGCCTGCGCAGGAAGCGCAGCCGCTCGACGTCCTCCGGCGGCGTCATGTCGAGCGCTTCCTTGTACAGCGTCACGGCGGACTGCTTCGCCCAGCCGCGCTCCGCTTCCTCCGCAGCGGCGACGAAGTGCCGCACCGCATGCTCGAGCTCCCCGGCGCCGCGCCAGTGGCGGGCGAGCGCGGCCCCGGCCTCGCCCACCTCGGGCGTCGACTGCTCGATGAACTCCGCGCTGTGGCGGTGTCCCGCCCGGCGACGCGCGCGCGGCTGGAGGTCGTATGCGACGTCGCGGATTAGGAGGTGCTTGAACGACCACTGCTGGTCTCCCTCGATTCGCGAGACCGTGTCGCGGCGGATCAGGTCGCGGCGCTCGAGTGCCGCGAGCGCGTCGGCGAGACACGCGGGATTCCGGGTGATGCGCTCGAGCGCCCCGCGCCAGAAGATCCGGCCGACGATCGAGGCGTCGAGGATCACGTCGCGCTCCTCGGCCGGCAGCGCGTCGAGGCGCGCGGCGACGAGCCCCCGGATCGTGGTCGGCAGAGTCTCGGCGCGGGCTCCGCTCTCGTTCATCACGGCTGCGAGCTGCTCGATGAAAAGCGGGTTCCCCTCCGCCGCCTCGGCCACCTGCGAAGCCTTCGTGTCCGCCCCGAGCAGGTGGAGGGCGAGCTGCGCGGCGTCCGACCCGCCCAGGGGCTCGAGCGGCAGCGCGTTGTAGGCGACCAGCCCGCCGCCCCAGCTCGGCCGGCTGTCGAGCAGCTCCGGCCGCGCAAGCGTCAGGAGCAGGATCGGCAGGTCGTGCAGCCGGGCGGCGAGGAGCTCGATCAGGTCGAGCAGTGCGGGGTCGGCCCAGTGGATGTCCTCGAAGACGAACGCGGTGGCCTCGTCTCGCGCTCCCGCCTCGATGAAGACCCTGACCGACTGGAACAGTGTGTCGCGATCGGGGGTCGTCGCCTCGGTCTCGAAGCCGAGCAGGATCGCGATGTGGCCGGCGACGGTCTCGGCCTCCTCAGAGCCGACGAGCCGCTCCACGAGCGCGCAGAGCTTCTCCGTCGCGACCGCGAGGTCGTCGCTGTCGAAGATGCCGGCAAGCTCCTTCACCTGCGCCGAGAAGGGGCCGTACGCGCTGCGCTCGCGATAGGGGAGGCAGCGACCCCGCACGATTCGGCCTCCCCGGTCCGAGATGCGCTGCATGAACTCAGCGGTGAGCCGCGACTTGCCGACCCCCGGGGGACCCAGCACCGTGATCAGGTGCGGGCGGCGTTCGCGCTCCACGCGTTCCCAGGTCCCGTCGAGGAGGCTCACCTCGCGGGTCCGGCCGACGAACGGGGTGGTCGAGAGATGCCGCTCGCCCGTCGGGGACGAAGCCGCAACCGCGCGCCAGGCCTGGAGCGGCTCGGTCTTTCCTTTGGCCGTCACCGCCTCGAGGGGCGCGTACTCGATTGCGGCGCGTGTGGCCCGGTACGTCTCCTCGCCGACGATGATCTCGCCGACCGGCGCGTGCTGTTGCAGCCGCGACGCCGTGTTGACGACGTCGCCCGCGACCATGGCCTCGCCCAGCGCGGGCCGGGCGGAGAGCGTGACCACCGCCTCGCCCGTGTTCACGGCGCCCCGGATCTGCAGCTCGAGCTCGGGCTGAGCGGTGTTGAGCGCCGCTACCGCCTCGCGGACTGCCAGTGCCGCCCGGACCGCCCGCTCGGGGTCGTCCCCGTGCGCCGTGGGGGCGCCGAAGACCGCCATGACCGCATCGCCGACGAACTTCTCCACGACGCCGCCGAACGACTCGAGCTCGTCGCGCACCGTCCCGTGGTACGGCGTGAGGATCGCTCGCACGTCCTCCGGGTCGAGCTGCTCGGAGCGGGACGTGAAGCCGACGAGGTCGACGAAGACCACGCTGACGATCCTCCGCTCCTCGCGGTGGGGTGCCTCCTCGGCCAGCGGAGCACCGCAGGCGAGGCAGAAACGGGCGATTGCAGGGTTGTCCTGGCCGCATGAACGGCAGCTGGGCATTCCCGCATCCTGGCAGCGTTCCGGGTGCATAGCAACGGATTCGCTGCTTCCGGCGGTCGGATTGGCCGCTCGGCTCTGCGCGGTGAAGCTCAGCCCTTGCTGACGGCGAGGGCGATCTTCGCGTGCTGCTTCAGGCGCTTGCCGTGTCGCGGCTTCTGGGAGACGACACGACCGCTCGCCTTCGAGGACGCGACGAGCTTGACCTTGCCGACCGAGCAGAAGGCCTTTCTGATCGCGGCCCTGGCGGCGGTGAGTCGCTTGCCCACGACGTTGGGAACGACGCACGGACGGAGGACGAACGTCGCCCTGACTGCCACGTCGTCGTTCGCGGTGATCTTGCAGCTCCGCTTGCCCTTGCACGCTTCTGACCAGCCGGAGAGCTTCGAGCCCTTACCGGCCTTCGCCCGCAGGGTCACCGGCGTCCCGTACCCGTAGCCGTGCGTGCAGGTCTTGCCGCAGGCGATCCCGCGCGGCGTGCTCGTCACTCTGCCTTTGCCCGACTTCGTCACGGAGATGGTGTTCAGGAACGCGGCGCGGGCCGCGTCGACCCGCGTGCCGACCAGAGCGGCCCGGTAGTCCTGCACGTACGCGAAGCGGAACCTCGTCGAGCCGGCGGCCGGGACCGTGCCGGTCTGGTGCAGCGTCAGCTCGCTCGCGAAGTTGAGGACAGCGGTGACCTTCGCTTCGGCCACCGGCCGGTCGTAGACGATCGCGCCCTGGCCGGTCGACGTGTCGCCGTCGGCGGCGTCGTGCATGCGAACGAGAATCGCACCGGCGGGGGAGGGCGGCGCGTATGTGTAGCCCGTGACGTGGCTCGAGAAGCTGTCCTGGCCCGGGAACTGGTACTCGACCTGGGCGGAGTTGCCGCTCGGACCCCAGAAGCGCTGGCTGTTGTCCCAGAGCAGGTCGACCGAATGCGACTTGCCGTCGGTGCTCGTGAACGTGTCGGTGAACCAGCTGATGTGCCCGTCGTGATCCTGGGCGATCGTGCGGTGGTCGGTGACCCCCGTGGGCGCGAACGTCGCGCACGTGCTCGAGGTCGGTGGGTACGTCGCGCTCGTGCACTTGACGAGCGGATCCGTCTCGGTGATCGTGACGTCGCCCGTGGCCTTGTCCACGGTGTACGTCTCGGTCAGCGCCGGCAGCCCGGCCGCGCCTGGGCTGATTGCGGCCGCGGCGCGCGGGGCGTACGCGTTCGCGCCGTCGACCTGAAGCTCGGAGCGCGTCGGCGAGGAGGGGGAGTCCTTGGCGAAGAGAGCGCCGTTGCAGGCGAACGTGATCGTCGTGTTCTTGAACGTCGAGTCGTACAGATAGCCGTTGCTGAGGCCGCAGGCGCCGAGTGAGGCGTAGTCGAATGCGCCCGTCTGCTGCTGGGCGTCGAAGTAGTAGTCGACGATCTTCCCGTCGTTCGCGCCGCCGCTCACCTTGGTCGAATCCCGCTCACCGACGCCGATCACCGGTCCGGCGAAGGGCGTCAAGTCGGTGGGATTCGTGCCCGCCGGGACGGCGAGCAGCCTGCACGTGAGAGCGAGGACGCCGTCGAGGTTGGCCGAGGGCACCGAGAACGAACCGCCGGCACCCACCGCGACGTTCTTCTTGACGCTTACGTGCTTGTCACCGAAGTAGCAGTTGATATCGACAAGGTCGTCCGAGGTGCCGCCCGTCGCCGTTCCGGAAATCGCGAACGTCCGCGAGCTCGCATCCTCGTCGGCCACGAAGAAGGACGGGTTCGAGGGACTCGTGATCTGCGAGGCCGTGATCGCCGCGCGCGCCGCCGGCCCCGCGACGAGACCGCCGAACACGAGTGCGCCGGCCAGCGCCGTCACCGCCGCCAACCGGATCCTGGTCGAGCTCACGCGAAGGGGCCCCATCCGGGGCCCCCTTCGACCTCAGCAGCGCCTTTCCTAGGAGCAGCCCGTGTTCGTGCCGCAGTCACGGCACGTGTAGCAGCTGCCGGTGCGAACCATCCTCCCGCCGCAGCGGGCGCACTCGACCGCGTCCTCCCACGAGTTGAAGAGGGCCGTCTGGCCGGGCGGCGGTGCCTCGGACGGCTCGACCGGCGCAGCCGTCTCGCCGTTCGCATACCGCTCGGCCATCCGCGCCTTCACCTCGGGGGAGAGGATCCCCGCTTCCTCCTGCTGCTCCGGCGTGAGGAACCGCTTGCCGAACCAGCGGAAGATGTAGTCGACGATCGACTTCGCGGTGCGGATGTCGGCGTCGTTCGTGAGGCCGCTCGGCTCGAAGCGCATGTGGCTCAGCTTCGAGACGTACACCTCCGGCGGCACGCCGTACTGCAGGCCCATCGAGACGGCGAGGCACAGAGAGTTCATCAGGCCCGCCATCGTGGTGCCGTCCTTGGCGATGTCGACGAAGATGTCGCCAGGGCTCCCGTCGTCGTAGAGACCGACGTGGATGTACCCCTCGTGGTCGCCGACCTGGAACTTCCGGCCGACCTCGGTCCGGTCGAGCGGCAGGCGCTTCCGTTCGTGCACCTGGATCGGCGGCGTCGCCACCGCGGTCTGGCCGTCCTTGCCGGAGCTCGAGAGCGGCTGGGCGACCTTGCAGTTGTCGCGGTAGATCGCGATCGCCTTCACGCCAAGCTTCCACGCGTCGACGTAGAGGTCCATGACGTCCTCGATCGTGGCCTCCTCGGGCATGTTCACGGTCTTCGAGATCGCGCCGGAGATGAAGGGCTGGACGGCGCCCATCATCTTGACGTGGCCGAGGTAGTGGATCGCCCGCTCGCCGACGGCGCAGTCGAAGACCGGATAGTGCTCGGTCTTCACGTAGGGAGCGCCGACGACCCCGTTCCGCTCGTCGACGAAGGCGACGGTCTCCTCGACCTCGCGCGGCGCGTAGCCGAGTCGCTCGAGCGCCATCGGCACGGTCTTGTTCACGATCGTGATCTCGCCGCCGCCGACGAGCTTCTTCGACTTGACGAGCGAGAAGTCGGGCTCCACGCCGGTCGTGTCGCAATCCATCATGAAGCTGATCGTCCCGGTCGGCGCGAGGACGGTCGCCTGTGCGTTCCGGTAGCCGTGGATCTCGCCGAGGTCAAGCGCGTCGTCCCACGCCTTGCGGCAGTGGCCGAGCAGGTCGGCCGGGACGGAGTCGGCGTGCTCGATGTTGCCGACGGCCGCCCGGTGCTTGGCGATCACGCCGACCATCGGCGCCCGGTTTGCCTGGTAGCCGTCGAACGGACCCATCCGCGCGGCGATTTCCGCCGACTTGCGGTAGGCGCGTCCCGTCATGAGCCCCGTGATCGCCGCCGCGTACGCGCGACCCTCGTCGGAGTCGTACGGCAGTCCCCGGGCCATGAGCAGCGCGCCGAGGTTCGCGTAGCCGAGCCCGAGCTGGCGGAACCGCTTCGCGTTCCGCCCGATCTCGGGCGTCGGATAGGACGAGTAGCCCACGAGGATCTCCTGGGCGAGGAAGACGACGTCGACCGCGTGCTCGAACGCCTCGACGTCGAGCTCGCCGTCCTCGCGGCGGAACTTCATCAGGTTGAGCGAGGCGAGATTGCAGGCGGAGTCGTCGATCGACATGTACTCCGAGCACGGATTCGACGCATTGATGCGGCCCGTGTTCGGGAGCGTGTGCCACGAGTTGATCGTCGTGTCGTACTGCACGCCCGGATCCGCGCACTCCCAGGCGGCCGCCGCGATCTGGCGCAGCAGGTCGCGCGCGTCCTTCGTCTCGAGGACCGTGCCGTCGGTGCGGGCGGTGAGGTTGAACTCCTCGTCCTTCGTCGCGGCCTCCATGAAGGCGTCGCTCACGCGGACTGAGTTGTTCGCGTTCTGGTACTGGATCGAGGCCCAGTCGGGCGAGTCGAGCGACATGTCGTAGCCGTTCGCCTCGAGGACGCGCGCCTTGCGCTCCTCCTTGGCCTTGCACCAGATGAACTCCTCGACGTCGGGATGATCGACGTCGAGCACGACCATCTTCGCCGCGCGCCGCGTCTTACCGCCGGACTTGATCGTGCCGGCAGACGCGTCGGCGCCCCGCATGAAGGAGACTGGCCCGGAGGCGTAGCCGCCCTTGGAGAGCTGCTCCTTCGACGAGCGCAGCCTGGCGAGGTTGACGCCCGAGCCCGAACCCCCGCGGAAGATGACGCCCTCGCGGCGGATCCAGTCGAGGATCGACTCCATCGAGTCGTCGATCGAGAGGATGAAGCAGGCCGAGCACTGCGGCGCGGCCTCGAAGCCGACGTTGAACCAGACTGGGCTGTTGAACGAGGCGTACTGATTGACGAGGATCGCCTTCAGTTCGGCCTCGAACGCGTCGGCCTCGTCGGTGTCCGCGAAGTAGCCGCCTTCCTTCCCCCACGTGACGACCGTGTCGACGACGCGGCCGATCATCTGCTTCACGCTCGACTCGCGCTCCGGCGAGGAGAGCCGGCCGCGGAAGTACTTCTGCGCGACGATGTTCGTCGCGGTCTGCGACCAGAACTTCGGGAACTCGACGCCGCGCTGCTCGAACGCGGGACCGTCGCGGCCGGGGATGATCGCGTCGCGTGTCTCCCACTCGATCTCGTCGAACGGATCGCGGCCGGGGATCGTGAAGAACCGCTTCACGCCGAGCCGGGCGCCCTCCTCGACGACCGTGTTCACGACCTCTTCGGCCGTCGTTTCGCTGCCCTGAACTTGCTCGACGCTTGCCATCTTCCCCTCTCCAATCCTAGTCGCCGACTGCCTTCCGACCGCACCGCCGGCACGCGAATCCGCCGACGGGGAACGGGACCGTAGACCCCGCATCGGACGGAACAGAAAGTGGCTCTGAAAGCTACTTCGCGCCGAGGATCAGAACGAGCTGACCGGGCGCGGAACCGGCCGGCAGACGCCCGTCGAGCGGCGCGACGACCTTCACGCCCGCGTCCTTGGCGAGCCGATGCGCTTCGCGTTCCCAGCCGGGCCGGTAGAGGACGAGCGTGGTGGCGTAGGCGTCGTTCGTCGCGTTGGTGGCCGTTGCCGAGTGGTAGCCACGCCCGAGCAGCCGGTTCGCCGTCGCGCCGGCGATGCCCGACGTTCCGTTCCCGTTGAGGACGAGGACGGAGGTTCGGAAGCGCGGTCGTAGCGGAGGTAGCGCTGGTGCCTGTAGGGCCCGGCTCGAGCCCGGTTCCTGGCGGCTTGCTGCCGGCCGGTCGACGAGGGCGACCACGCTACCCGCCCCGAGTGCGAGGACGCTCAGCGTGAGCGCGAGAACGCGCCAGGGGTAGGGCCGGACGAGGGCATGAGCGTGCTCCACGGACCGTCACGATTCGCCTCGCGAACGGCTGCTCCTCCTGCCCGCGTATCGTCCGGACCCGTGTTCGTGTCGTTCGAGGGAGCCGATGGCTCGGGAAAGTCGACGCAGGCCGAGCTCCTGCACGCGGCTCTCGTCGCGGAGGGACGTGACGTCGTCCTCACGCGCGAGCCGGGCGGTACGGAGCTCGGCGAGGCGGTGCGCACCCTCGTGCTCAACGGTCCGACGATGGGCGCCTGGGCCGAGGCGACGCTGTTCGCCGCGTCGCGCGCCGAGCACGTCGAAGAGGTGATCCGGCCGGCGCTCGACGGCGGAGCGGACGTTGTCTGCGACCGGTACGTCGATTCGTCGCTCGCGTACCAGGGGATCGCCCGCGGGCTCGGGATCGACGCGGTCCTGGAGCTCAACCTTGCGGTGACGGGCGGGCTGCTACCCGATGTGACGTTTCTGCTGCTCATCGATCCCGGTGTCGCCGCCGGCCGTCATGTCGATCCCGACCGGCTCGAGCGCGAGGGGACGGAGCTGCAGGCGAAGGTGGACGCCGCCTACCGCGAGCTCGCACGGCGGTTTGGAGAGAGAATCGTGGCCGTCGACGCGGCGCGGCCGCCGGACGAGATTGCGAGGGAGGTACGTGAGCGGCTTCGAGACCGTTCCTGAGCAGCACGAGGCGAAGCGCCTGCTGGCGGCGGCGCTGCAGGAGGGACCCGCGCACGCGTACCTCTTCCACGGACCGGCGGGCGTCGGCAAGCGCGAGCTCGCGCGGCGCTTCGCGGCCGAGCTGCTCGGCGACCACGCGCGGGTCGAACGCGGCAGCCACCCCGACCTCTACCTGCTGGAGCCGCTCGGTGAGCAGATCCGGATCGACGACGTCCGCGAGCTCCGGCGCGATCTGCACATGCGGCCGTTCGAGGGCGAACGACGCGTGTACCTCGTCTTCGGTGCCGACTCGCTGAACGAGGACGCCGCGGACGCGCTGCTCAAGGATCTCGAGGAGCCGCCGCCGTACGCGGTCGTCGTCCTCGTGGCCGAGCGGCTCGGCCCGTTGCCCGAGACGATCCGCTCGCGGTGTCAGCTCGTCCCGTTCCGCCGCCTGTCGGAGCCTGCGGTGCGGCAGGCGATCCACGAGCACGCACCGGAGCTGGGCGAGGAGGAGCTGACGACGCTCGCGCGCGTCGCCGGCGGACGGCTCGGGCGGGCGCTGCAGCTGCTCGATCCGGCGGCTGCCGACCGCCGTGAGGCGCTGATCGCCGTCGCGCGGTCGGTCTACACCGATCCCGAGTTCGATGCGGCCACCGCGACGGAGGCGCTCGTGGCCGGCATCGCTGAGCGCGGCGCGGAGGCGAGGGCGGCAGCCGAGGTGCAGGTCGAGTCTCTCGAGCTGACGGGAAGAGAGGCAGAGCAGCGCGTGCGGCGCGCTCAGCGCGGCGCCGAGCGTGAGGAGCTACTGGCGCTGCTCGAGGAGCTCGAGTCGTGGTACCGAGACCTCGTCGTGGCCGCCGCTGGAGCGGAGGCGGCAGTCGTCCACGTCGACCGGCTTGGAGAGCTGCAGCAGGACGCGACGCTCGAGCGTATGCACGCGGCCGAGGAAGCGTGCGAACTCGTGCGCGCGGCCTGGCGCGAGGCCGAAGAGCTGCAGGTCTCCACACCGCTCGCGCTAGAGGCGCTGCTCATCCGCCTGCGGTCGGAGCTCGGAGCCACCGCCGCAGTCGCGTGATGCAAGAAGGGCCGGGATCCCTCCCGGCCCTTCGCGTACTCGTTTGACCTCTCTGCCTAGGCGGCGAAGACGAGCTCGTCGCCCAGCGCGAGCTGGAGCCGCGCGAGGGCGTCGCTCTCGAGCTGCCGCACGCGCTCGCGCGTCAGGCCCAGCTCCTTGCCGATCGTCTCCAGCGAGGCAGGCTCGGACTC
>DATEPQ010000190.1:0-16481 GCA_035273125.1 Gaiellaceae bacterium | reverse complement strand
CTCGCTGTCCACGGGCAGGATCCGGCCGCGCCCCCGCTCGCGGGCGGCGAGCGCCAGCTCTCCCGCGGCGACGAGGCTCTCCTTGTTCGCGAGCGCGAGGTCGACGCCGTGCTCGAGCGCCCAGAGCGTCGCGTGCACTCCTGCGAAGCCGACGACGGCGTTGAGGACGACGTCGGGCTGCGCCCGCTCGAGCAGCTCGGTCAGGTCGCCGCCGACCTCTTTCAGCGGGGCATCGACGTCGTCGAGCGAGGTCGAGCCGGAGGCTGCCGCGCAGAGCTCGAGCTCGGGATGTGCCTCGACGATCTCGATCGCCTGGCGACCGATCGACCCCGTGGCCCCGAGCAGCGCAACGCGTTTCACCTGCCCAGTGTAGGGAGTCGGGCTAGTGAAACCCATAGGCGATTACGAGAAAGAAGGCAGCCGGAGCGGCAAAGAGCAACCCGTCGATCCGGTCGAGCATGCCGCCGTGGCCGCCGAGCAGCCTCCCCGTGTCCTTCACCTCGAGGTCGCGCTTCAGCGCCGATTCGAACAGGTCGCCGAGCACCTCGGCGAGCACGAGCACGAGCCCGAGGACGACGGCCTGCCATACGCTCAGGTACTTGTCGCGCGTGTCGTAGAGCGCGATGAACGACACGAAGACGCCCGCCGCGGCTCCGATCAGCAATCCCTCCCACGACTTGCCCGGCGAGAGACGCGGCGCGAGCTTGTGACGGCCGAGCCACCGGCCGCCGAAATAGGCGAAGGTTGCGGCGGCCCACGCAGTGAGCACGACGGCGAAGGCGATGAGACGTCCGTGATCCTGCATCTCGCGCAGCAAGAGGAGAAAGCCGAGCCCCAACCCGATCCAGGCCGCGCCGAGGATCGTCGAGCCGACCGCCGCCGTCGTGGGCGCGCGAGTGCTCGAGACCGTGTGCAGGACGAACGCGAGCACGAAGGTGCCGAGGAAGCCGCCGAGCAGCCAGACGATCCCGCCGCTCTCCGCGCCGAACAGAGCCAAGAGGGCGCCGCCGTACACCGCGGGCGCGAGCGGCCGCAGCGGCCTCGCCGTCGTCACGAATTCGTGCACTCCGACGCATGCGGCAACGGCGAGGAGCGTGAACAGCCACCAGCCGCCGAGCCAGAGCATGCCCAGCACGAGCGGCAGGCCGACCGCCGCGACCAGGATCCGGGAAGCGAAATTGCTCAACGCCCGCCGAATCTACGGCGCCGGCGCGCGTACTCCTCGATGGCGGTCCGGAGCTCCTTCGGCCCGAAGTCGGGCCAGAGCGTGTCGGTGAAGACGTACTCGGCGTACGCGGACTGCCAGAGAAGGAAGTTCGAGATGCGGCGCTCGCCCGAGGTGCGGATCACGAGGTCCGGGTCCGGCATCTCGGGCTCGTAGAGGCATGCGGCGAGTGCGGCTTCGTCCACGTCGGCGGGCTCGGCACCGCTCTCGAGCAGCCGGCGGGCGGCGTCGACGAGCTCGGCGCGGCCGCCGTAGTCGAAGGCGATCCAGAGCTGGAGCCTCGTCTTGTCTGCGGTCGCCGCCTCGAGGTGCTCCATCTTCGAGCGCAGCCAGTCGGGGGCGCGGTCACGACGCCCGACGAAACGACAGCGGACGCCCTGTGCGGCGAGATCTTCGAGCTCGCGGTCTATCGTCTCGCCGAAGATCTCCATCAGCGCCCCGACCTCGCCGGCGTCCCGGCTCCAGTTCTCGGTCGAGAACGCGTAGACGACGAGGGACTCGATCCCGAGGTCGATCGCCTCCTCGACCACCGGTCGCAGGGCCTGCGAGCCTGCGCGGTGCCCGTCGGCGACCGAGACGCCGTGTTCCGCGGCCCAGCGCCCGTTGCCGTCCATGATGATCGCGACCGCGTGGGCGACCTCCGGCAGGTGCTCCTCGGGGCTGACGTCGGTGCCGGGAAGGGAGGCCGACAGGGCTAGACCTCCATTACTTCGGCCTCTTTGTGCTTGAGCAGCTCGTCGATCTGCTTCGTGTGCTCGTCCGTCAGCTCCTGGACGCGACCCTCGGCGCGATGCTCGTCGTCGGCGCCGACCTCGCCGTTGTCCACGAGCTCCTTGAGATGTCGCATCGCGTCGCGGCGGATCTCACGGACCGCGACCCGGTGCTCCTCGGCCATGTTGCGCACGACCTTGACGAGCTCCTTCCGACGCTCCTCGGTGAGCTGCGGGATCGGCAGGCGGATCAGCTTGCCGTCGTTCGACGGCGTGAGTCCGAGGTCCGACTCCTGGATCGCCTTCTCGATCGCCCTGATCGAGCCCGGATCGAACGGCTGCACCGTGAGCATCCGCGGGTCGGGGACGCTGATCGTCGAGAGCTGCCGCAGCGGGGTGGGCGTCCCGTAGTAGTCGACCTCGATCCGGTCGAGGAGCGAGGCCGAGGCGCGGCCGGTCCGGACGGTCGCGAACCCCGCCTTGGCATGCTCGACCGACTTGGCCATGCGGTCGCGGGCGCCGTTGATCAGCTCTTCTGCGGTTGCCATGCGTCAGCCCTCCTTCCGGGCGCCGCCGGAGGCGGCGCGGTCTATCGGCCGGGTGTCGGCGGCTTCGCCGCCGCCGCTTCCAGCCTCTGGAGTCGCGATGATCGTCCCGACCTCGTCCCCGTTCACGACGCGCGCGACGTTGCCCTCGGCGAGCTCGAAGACGTGGATGGTCAGGCGGTTGTCCATGCAGAGCGACAGCGCCGTGGTGTCCATCACCTTGAGCCCGCGTTCGATCGCCTCCAGGTGCGTGATGCGCGGCAGGAACTCGGCGTCGGAGACGCGCCGCGGGTCGCCGTCGTACACGCCCTGGACGCCGTGCTTCGCCATGAGGATCGCGTCGGCTCCCATCTCGAGCGCGCGGAGCGCCGCGGCGGTGTCCGTCGTGAAGAACGGGTTGCCGGTGCCGGCGGCGAAGATCACCACGCGTCCCTTCTCGAGGTGGCGCATCGCCCGCCGCCGGATGTACGGCTCCGCGACCTCGGAGACCTCGAGTGCGGACAGCACCCGTGTGTCGGCCCCCTCCCGCTCGAGCGCGTCCTGCAGCGCGAGCGCGTTGAGCAGGGTGGCGAGCATCCCTGCGTAGTCGGCGGTCGCGCGGTCCATCCCGCTCTCGGCCGCCGCCGCGAGCCCGCGGTAGAAGTTGCCGCCGCCGACCACGACCGCGACGTCGACACCCTCGCCGCGGATGCCGGCGACCTCCCTCGCCAGCGCCCGGGTCACGCCGGGATCGATCCCGTACTCGCGCTCGCCCATGAGCGCCTCGCCCGAGAGCTTGAGCAGGACGCGGCGGAACGCGGGCACGGTCGCCCTGGGACCGGTCTCGGTCTCCGGTTGGGCCGTCATCCCGCCAGGGAGAAGCGCTCGAACTCGAGCACCTCGGCGCCGGCGTCGGCGAGCACCTTGTCGACCTTGAGCGAGCCGTCGTGGATCCACTCCTGCTCGGCAAGGACGTTCGCCCCGAAGAAGCGCTTGTTCAGCATCCCTTCGACGATCTTCTCACGCGCCTGCTCCGGCTTCGCCTGCACCTCGTCGGTGTTCGCGAAGATCTCCCGCTCGGCGGCGATCGCATCCTCGGGGACGTCCTCGCGGCCGATCCACTGCGGGCTCGAGGCGGCGATGTGCATCGCGAGCTTGCGCCCGAGGTCGTCGTCGCCCCCACGCACGTGCACGAGGACGCCGAGCTTGTTGGCCGGCGGGTGTGCGTAGGCGGCGATGCGGCCGCCGTCGACGGCCTCGAAGCGGGCAGCGCCTGCCACGACGATGTTCTCGCCCAGCTTCGCGGACAGCTCGACACGCTCGTCCTCGACCTGCGAAGCCGCCTCGATTCCCTCGGCCTCGACGAGCTCGAGCACCTTCTGACCGAACGCCTGGAACTCGACGCTCTTCGCGACCGGCTCGGTCTCGCAGCCGACCGCGACCATCGACCCGCGGGAATGGTCGTCCGCCAGGCGATAGCCGACGAGGCCCTCGGTGGTCGCACGGTCGGCGCGCTTGGCCGCCTGGGCCATGCCCTTCTCGCGCAACAGGACGACGGCGGCCTCCATGTCGCCGTTCGTGTCCTGCAGCGCGCGCTTGCAGTCCATCATCCCAGCGCCCGTGCGCTCCCTGAGCTCGCGAACGAGCTGGGCCGAGATCTCTGCAGCCATCTACGCCTCCTCCCCGTCGCGCTTCGTGGGATCGCCGAGGGCGGCTTCCGACGCCTTGGTGACCTCCGCGCCTTCCCTGGCCGGGTCCTCGCCGGTCGGCACCGGGACGCTCTCGCCCTCGGTCGCCGGCTCGATCGCGGCCCCGGGCTCGACCTGCTCCGCGTCGCCTTCCGGGACGCTCTCCGCCGGCGCAGCCGGCTCCTCGGCCCGCTGCTGCTCCAGCTCCTGCGCCGACACCTTCTGCTTCCCGTCGTTCACCGCCTCGGCCAGCGCGTGCACGATGAGATTGCACGAGCGGATCGCGTCGTCGTTCCCCGGGATGACGTAGTCGGCCTCGTCGGGATCGCAGTTCGTGTCCACGAGCGCCACGACCGGGACGCCGAGTCGCCGGGCCTCGCGCACGGCGAGCGCCTCCTTCTTGAGGTCCACGATCACGACCGCGTCGGGCTGGCGCCGCATGTCGGCGACCCCGCCGAGGTTCGCCTCGAGCTTCTCGAGCTCGCCGGCCATCGAGATCCGCTCCTTCGCGGGCAAGAGGTCCATCTGGCCCTCGTCCCGCAGGCGCCGCATCTCGTGCAGTCGGTCGATGCGGTCGGCCATCGTGCGCCAGTTCGTGAGCAGGCCGCCGAGCCACCGGTGGTTGACGTACGGCATGTCGACGCGCTTGGCCTCGTTCTCGACGGCGTCCTGCGCCTGCTTCTTCGTGCCGACGAAGAGGACGGTGCCGCCGCGCTCGGCGACGTTCCGCAGGAACTGCCGCGCCTCGTCGAGGCGCTCCGCCGTCTGCGTGAGGTCGATGATGTAGATGCCGCCGCGCTCGGCGAAGATGAAGCGGCGCATCTTCGGGTTCCAGCGCCGCGTCTGGTGGCCGAAGTGGACGCCGGCCTCCAGCAGATCGCGCATGGAGACAGCGCCAGGGCTCGCGGAAACTGCCATGAAAGCTCCTTCCGGATTCGTTTGGTTGGTGCTGAACCGGCGGAGTCCGAGGCGCACCTCCCGCACGCTGTTAAGCGACATTGGAGGCACGCGCGCCGCGGCTTTGCCGCCGGGGAGTAGGGACGAAGACGCGGGTAGGTTAGCTGCGGGCCGCCACGAGCGCGGCTGCGAGTTCGGTCGGGAGCGGTGACGACACGTCGACCGCGGTGCCGGTCACGGGGTGCTCGAAGGCGAGGCGCGCCGCGTGCAGGAACTGCCGCCCGAGGTCGAGATCGCCCGCCACGCCGTAGGTCGGGTCACCGGCCACGGGTAGGTCGATCGCGGCGAGATGAACGCGGATCTGATGCGTCCGCCCGGTCTCGAGCCGGACTCGCAGCAGCGCATGGCGCGGCAGAAGCTCCTCGAGCTCGAAGTGGGTGACGGCCGCGCGCGGCGTGTCGGTATCGAGCGAGTGGCGGAGCCGGTCGTGCCGGTCACGGCCGATCGGTGCGTCGATCGTCCCGCGCCGCGACCGGGGCTTGCCCACGACGAGCGCGAGGTACTCGCGCGTCAGCGCCCGACGCCGGACGAGGCGCTGCAGCCGCTCGTGGGCCTCGTGCGAGCGGGCGACGACGAGCAGGCCGGAGGTATCCCGGTCGAGCCGGTGGACGATCCCTGCGCGGCCCTCCTCCCCGCCCCTCGCCCCCGCGGCCGCGAGCGCCTGCGCGAGCGTGCCGCCGGCGTGACCCGGGGCCGGGTGCACGACGACGCCGGCCGGCTTGTCCACGACCAGCAGGTGCTCGTCGGAGTAGGCGACCGCGAGCTCCGGCAGCGGAGCCGGGGGCCGCTTCGCCGCGGGCGCCGGCGGCTCGATCTCGAGCTCCTCCCCACCCGCGAGCTTGTGGCTCTTCCCGCGCGCTCGCCCGTCGACGAGCACGGCGCCGGAGGAGAGGAGACGTTCGGCCGCCGCTCGCGATCCCACCTCCGGCAGCCCGGCGAGAAAACGGTCGAGCCGCTCCCCCGCAGCTCCCGGCGGGACCAGCAGGTTCAGCGCGCGGGCGCCCGCGGCTCTCGCTCGGCCAGTACGAGTGCGGCCAGCAGGATCCCGACGCCGATCACGATGAAGCTGTCCGCGAGGTTGAAGGCCGGCCAGTAGCGGAAGTCGAGGAAGTCGGTGACGAAGCCGAGGCGCACGCGATCGGCGAGGTTCGAGATGCTGCCGCCGATCACGAGGCCGAGCGCGACGGGCAGCACCGGGTGGCGGGCGCCGGAACGTGCGAAGTAGGCGAGCATCCACGCGATCGCGATCGCGGTGACGACGATCACCGCCGCCGTCGCGTTGGAGAAGAGACCGAATGCGATGCCGGAGTTCTCGACGTGCCGGATCGTGAACGGCCCGACGACGTGGAGACCCTCGCCGAGCCTCAGGTTGGAGGCGACCACGTGCTTCGTCACCTGGTCGGCGACGACGGCCACGATCGCGATCGCCGCAAGCGCGAGCCACTGTGTGCGCGTGGCCGCGAACGAGCGGCTCACCCGGGACAGAGGCGTCAACGCGTCCGTCGCCGAGCCAACCCGGACCTCGAGCTGCCGCAGAGGCTCGTTCACCCTCCCTCGGCTTTTCGCTTGCAGTCGATGCAGAGAGAAGCCCAGGGATTCACTTCGAGCCGCTCGCGCGGGATCTCGCTGCCGCAGTTGACGCAGATCCCGTACGTCCGGTCGTCGATTCGCTGCAGCGCAGCGTCGATCTCCGACAGCACCTGCTCGGCGTTGTCGCCGAGCGTGTAGTCGATCTCGCGGCCGAGGGTGGCGCTGGCGGTGTCGGCGAGGTGGTTGTCGCTCGTCGCCGCGACCTCCTCGACCTCGTCGTCGAGTGAGCCCGGGTGCTCGTCGCGAAGCGTGGCGAGGGCGTGCTCGATCCGCGCCTTCTCCTCGAGAAGCGCGTGGCGAAAATGCTCGGTGTCGATTGTCGTCACCGCCTCTCCTTTCTGCCTCGGGCGTCTCCCGACGCCGAGGCGAGGCGCCGCTCGATCAGCGCCGGACCCATCCCCGTGAGCTCAACGATCTTCTCCCGACCGCCGTGCCCCGAAACGAGCGTGAGTGCGGTGCGGGGCAGCGCGAGCGTCTCGGCGAGGAGGCGGAGGACGGCCTCGTTGGCGCGCCCCCGCTCGGGCGCTTCCGTGACGCGGACCTTCCAGGCGTCGCCGTGTCGCCCCAGGAGCGCGGTACGGCCCGCTCCGGGGCTGACGCGCAAGCGCAGGCGAGTGGTCTCCGCCGTCACGCTCTCAGTTTACGTCGGCCACCTCACGCAGCGTCTGCGTCCGGCAAGCCGTACCAGCTGCGTTCTTCGACGGTGCCGGCGCCGGATTCCGCGGTCGTCTCCGGCTCGTGCTCCTCCTCGATCGCCGCGGGCTCCCCGAAGGCGGAGAGCGCCTCCTGCAGCTGCAGGCGCAGCCGGCGGGATTCGCGCTCGAGCTGCTCCTTCTCGGCGACGGCTCGCCGCTGGATCTCGCGCGCGTCGGCGTGCGCCTCGCTGAGGATCAGCTCCGCCTCGCGGTGCGCCTGGTCCCGTGTCTGGGCCGAAGCCGACTCGGCGGAGACGAGCGTCGTGCGCAGGAGGCTCTCGAGCTCGCGGAAGCGGACGAGGTCGGCCTCGAGCTGCTCGACCTTGTCCGCGAGGTCTGCGCGCTCGCGCCAGACGTCCTCGAAGCTCGCCGCGATCTCCTCGAGCAGCCTGTCGGTGGCCGCCACGCGGTAGCCCCGGAAGGTCGTGCGCGGCGGCGCCAGGTGTCTGATCTCGACCGGTGTGAGTGCCATGTCCTCTCTCCTCAGGCGTAGTTGTCGATGAGCCGGATCACGAATCCGGAGACGATCCAGAGCACGATCAGCGCGACCATCGGCGAGAGATCGAGCCCGCCGAAGGAGGGCAGGATGCGCCGGAACAGCCGCAGGTACGGCTCGCAGACGTCGTAGAGAAAGCGCTGGATCCGGTTGAGCGTGGGCGAGTACGGCAGTCGCAGCCAGCTCGTGAGGATGTACGCGAAGATCGTGAGCGTGTAGACGAGCGTGAACGCCCAGATGAAGGTGGTGACGCTCGAGACGGCGTCGCCCACCGGCATGGTCGAACTGGCCGAGACGCCCATCCGTCGGGTTTCGCGCTGGCCGGCGCTACTCCTGTTGTCTACGCCTGGTTGAAGAAGCCCCGCTCGAGCATCCGTGCCCGGTCCTCGGCGGAGAGCTCGACGTCGCTCGGCGTGAGCAGGAACACCTTGTCGGCGATCCGCTGCATCCCCCCGTCGAGCGCGTACGTCAGGCCGCTCGCGAAGTCGATCAGGCGCTTCGAGAGATCGCTGTCCGCCGACTGGAGGTTGAGGATCACCGGCACGCCGTTCTTGAACCGGTCGGCGACCTGCTGCGCGTCGTTGAAGCTGCGAGGGAGGATCAGGTGGACGCGGGAGGTGCCGGCGCCCTGCACGGGCTGGAGGTTGCGCACGCGGCGCGGCTCGCTGCGCGGACGGAGGATGCTCGTCCGCTGCGCGTCGGGCTCGGGATCGGTCCAGTCGTCGTCGTAGTCGTGCCGAGACCGGCGGGCGGGGAGGCGGCGCACGTTCTGCTGCTCGTACCCCTCGGCGAGCTCGTCCTCGGTGACATAGTCCTCGTCCCAGTCCTCTTCCTCGGCGATGCCGAAGTAGACGAGCGTACGGGCCCAGACGTCGGAGAGAGCCATGGCCGAGCCGATGTTAGCGCTGCCACAGGACTGCGCCGACCCGGACGTAGGTCGCTCCCTCCTCGGCCGCGACGCGGTAGTCCTGGCTCGTCCCCATCGAGAGCTCGCGCAGCCCGTGTGCCTCGGCGAGCTCGCGGAGCCGGCGGAAGTACGGCCGCGAGCCCTCGGGGTCCCCGGTGGCGGGCGGCATCGTCATCAACCCGCGCGCGTCGGGATACGTCTCGAGCATTGCCGGCAGCTCCTCCGGCGTCACGCCGGACTTCGTCGCCTCACCGGACAGGTTGACCTCGACGAGCGCCGGGATCGTGAGCTTCCTGGCCGCCGATTCGGAGGAGAGCGAGTGGCAGAGCTCGCAGAGCTCGCTCACGACCGGCGCCTTGCGGCTCTGGAGATGGCCGATGAAGTGCCAGCGGAAGGCGTCGCTGTACCGGGCGTGCTTCGCCTGCAGGTCCTGGGCGCGGTTCTCCCCGACCACCTCGACGCCGGCCCCGGCGAGCGCGGCCAGGTCGTCGAGGGAGACGTACTTCGTCGCGGCGACGACCGTGACCTGGGGCCCCACCTCCTCCCGGATGCGTTCGTAGCGCTCGCGGATCTCAGCCGGCGACGTAGGCGATCACCCCCTGGCGGCCGGTGATCCCGGCGTCGCGCCGGTGCGAAAAGAACGTCTCGGGCTCGCAGAAGGTGCAGCGGTCGAAACGGTCGACGCGCTCGACTCCGGCGGCGCGGAGCGCGCGCTCGGCGCTCGCCCACAGGTCGAGGCGACGCTCCTGCACGACGTCCTCGCCGAAGCGCTGGCGGAACGGGCCCGCCACCTCCTCCCCCACCTCGTAGCAGCAGGGGCCGATCGCCGGGCCGATCGCGGCCACGAGCCTCTTGCCGCCGAGCGCGGCCGTGCCCGCGGCGACGATGCCGGCGAGCAGACCGCGCCAGCCGGCGTGGAGAACGGCTATGCCCGGCGTGCCGGCTCGGGCGAGCACGATCGGAAGGCAGTCGGCGGACATCGCGAGGATCGGCAGCTCGGGCTCTTCCGTCCACAAACCGTCCGCGTGCTCGCCGCGCATGCCGGGCGCCGCCTGCAGCACGCGCGCCGAGTGAACCTGGAAGTTGAGCGCGAGTTGCTCCACGTCGGCGCCGATCGCGTCGCACGCGATGCGCCGGTTCTCGTCGGCGTGCTCCGGGTCGTCCCCGCTCTTACGGCCGAGGTTGAGCGAGGCGAAGGGACCTTTGCTCACGCCGCCGACCCGCGTGGTGAACGCGACCTCGTAGCCCTCGACCTCCCACCGGATCACAGCCGCTCCTTCGCGCGCGCGAGCAGCCGATCGCGGGTGTTGAGTGCGGGCTCGTCCACGACCGCGTCGAGGAGGTCGTGGAGGATGCGCCCGAGCTGAGGCCCCGGCCGGAACCCGAGCTCGATCAGGTCGTTTCCGTCCACGGCGAGATCCTGCAGGCGATGCGGGCTCGTGAGCTCCTGCTGCACCACCTCGCGGAAGCTCGCGAGCCGCTCGACCTCCTCGACCGGTGGTGGCTCTCCGTCGCTGCCGCGCTTGCCGAGAAGGTCGGCGTGCTTGTGGTCGATGAGGTCGAACGCGAGCTCGTCCCCGTTGCGGCGCAGGAACCGCCGCGCTCGGCGCGCGTCGCCTTTCCCCGGCTGGAACATGTGCCGCCGCACGATCCGCACCACGTGCGTCCGCAGCGCATTCGGGTACCGCAGCCGAAGCAGACCTTCGGCGGCGAGATCGGCGCCGACCTGGTCGTGCCCCTGCGCGGCGAAGCCCGGCTTCGCGTAGTAGTGGAGGCGCCCGTCGCTACCGCGCCAGCCGACGATCGGCTTGCCGAGGTCGTGGAAGAGCGCCGCCAGCCGCACGGGTAGCGAGTAGCCACGGTCCGCAGCCGCCTGGACGACGGCGAACGTGTGCTCGTCGACGGTGAGATCGTGGTAGCGGCTCTCCTGGTCGAATCCGATCGCGGGGCCGAACTCGGGGAGGAGCTCGACGAGGACGCCGGTGTCGCGCGCGAGGCGAAGCGCCCGGGCAGGCTCGGCTCCGAGCAGGAGCTTCGACAGCTCTCCCATCCCGTCGGCGGAGAGACCGCCGCCGATGCGCTCGCCCGACACGAGCTTGACCGCAGGAGCCTCCTCGCGCATCTGCGCGAGCAGCTCCTCGTCGGGCGCGAAGCCGAGCTGTGAGACGAAGCGAAGTGCGCGGACGAGCCGCAGCGGATCCTCACGGAAGCTTTGCGGCGAGACGGTGCGCAGCCGGCGCGCTTCGAGGTCTGTGCGGCCGTCGAGCGGATCGACGACCTCGCCGTCCGCGAGCCTGCGCGCCATCGCGTTGACCGTGAAATCCCGCCGGCGCATGTCGTCCTCCACCGACAGCTCAGGGTCGGCGACGATCTCGAAGTCGTGCCTACCGGGTCCTGTGGAGACCTCCTTGCGCGGCGGGGCGAACTCGATCCCGGCCGGCGTCAGTTTCCGGATCCCAGCGTCGTCCGCGTGGAAGCGCACACCGACGAGCCGGTCGGCGACCACGAGGTCCTCGACGCGGCCGTGCGCGGCGAGCGCCTTCCGCAGCCCCCCGGTGTCGAGTCCGGGCACGAGGAAGTCGGCGTCCTTCGAGTCCAGCCCGAGCAGCTCGTCGCGGACGGCCCCGCCGACGAGGTAGGCGTCGAGCCCGAGCGAACGCACGTAGTCCTCGATCTCCTCCCGCACCCGGCCATTGTCGCCGGACCGACGGAGTGCCTACAGGAGTGCAATCGCCTCGATCTCGACCAGTGCGCCCGAGGGCAGCTTCGCCACCTCGACCGTCGCGCGGGCGGGCGGCTGGTCACCGACGTGCTTCGCGTAGATCTCGTTCATCGCCTGGAAGTCGTCGAGCCGCTGGAGGAAGACGGTCGTCTTCACAAGCCGGTCGAGCCCGGTGCCCGCCTCCTCGAGAATCGCCTTCAGGTTCGAGAAGACCTGCTCGGTCTGCTCCTGGATCCCGCCCGCGACCGCGCTGTCGCCCGGCTTCAAGCCGAGCTGGCCGGAAACGAAGACGAAGCCGCCCGCCGCGATCGCCTGCGAGTACGGCGCTCCCTGGAAGGGCGCCGGCGCGGCCTCCGTCCTCACGACGCGCTTTTCACTCATGGCCGGACCTCCTGTCGCTCGCATGCCTGGGCCAGGGCTGCGCCCAGGCCCTTGAAGATCGCCTCGAGCACGTGGCTGCTGTCGGTTCCGTTGAGAAGCCGAATGTGGAGGACGAGCCCCGCGTTCTCGGCCAGGACCTCGAGGAACCGCCGCGCGACATCGGTGCCCAGCCCGCCGATCCGGGCCTGTGTGAGGTCGACGTTGGTCACGAAGAGCGGCTCGTCGGTCGTCTCGAGGACGACCGAGGCGAGCGCCTCCGCGGACGTCATCGCGCCGGAGCCGAACCCCCGCGCGCCCTCCGCCCGCAGCGGGCCCGCCAGGGCGTGCCCGAGAGCGCCGGCCGCCGCCTCGACCTCCGCCTGCGTGTCGCCGGGCTCGATGTCGAGCACGAGGTCGAACCGCGCGGTCTCGGCGAGGCGCGCGAGCAGCCGGTTGAGCACGGGCAGCCCCGTTTCCACCGTCGCGTCGCCGTGCCCGTAGACGTTGACGCGGACGCCCGCCGCGGCCTGCTCGCTCATGTCTCGGAGGGTAACGGCTCGAGCCGTTCAGGCCTCGACGCGCTCGATCTGCGCGCCGAGGGCGCGGAGGCGGTCGTCGATCCGCTCGTAGCCGCGGTCGATCTCGGCGACGTTGCCGATGACGGAGCGGCCGGTCGCGCACAGCGCGGCGATCAGGATCGCCATGCCCGCGCGGATGTCGGGGCTCGTCAGCCGCTGCCCGTAGAGGCGCGACGGGCCGCTGACGACGACGCGGTGCGGGTCGCAGACGATGATCCGCGCACCCATCGAGACGAGCTTGTCCACGAAGAACAGCCGGTTCTCGAACATCTTCTCGAACACGAGGATCGTCCCCCACGCCTGCGTCGCCACGGCGACGGCAATGGACGTGAGGTCCGCCGGGAACGCGGGCCAGGGGCCGTCCTCGATCTTCGGCACCTGGTCGCCGAGGTCGTTCTGGATCACGAGCTCCTGGTGCGGCGGCACGCGCAGCCAGTCCTCTCCGAGCTCGACCTCGATCCCGAGACGGCTGAAGGCGGTGAGGATCGTGACCATGTCGCGCGGCTTGACGGCTTCGATCGTGAGGTCGCTGTTCGTCACGGCGGCGAGGCCGATGAAGCTGCCGACCTCGATGTGCTCGGGAGCGATCGCCCACTCCCCTCCGCCCAGCCGCTCGACGCCGTGGATGCGGAGGACGTTCGACTCGATGCCGTCGATCCGGGCGCCGAGCGAGACGAGGAAGCGGCACAGATCCTGCACGTGCGGCTCGCAGGCGGCGTTCCCGATCGTGGTCTCGCCGGGCGTGAGAACGGCCGCCATGACCGCGTTCTCGGTCGCCATCACGCTCGCCTCGTCGAGGAAGATCTCTGCGCCGCGTAGTCCCTCCGTCCGCATCTCGTAGCGGCTCTCGATCTCGATGCGCGTGCCGAGCCGTTCGAGCGCGTGGATGTGCGGATCGAGCCGGCGGCGGCCGATCACGTCGCCCCCGGGCGGCGGCACACTCGCCCGGCCGAGCCGTGCCAGCAACGGGCCCGCCAGCAGGAACGAGGCCCTGATCCGTTCCGCGAGCACCGCGTCGACCTCGTAGGACGAGAGCCCCCGCGAGTCGACCCGCACCTCGTTCGGCCCGATCCACTCGGCGCTCGCACCGGTGCCGGAGACGAGCTCCAACATCGTCTCGACGTCGCGGATCCGCGGGACGTTCGAGAGCGTGACCGGCTCGTCCGTGAGCAGGCACGCCGCGAGGATCGGCAGGGCGCCGTTCTTGTTCCCGGAGGCTCGGATGCGGCCGTTGAGCGGGTTTCCGCCCTCGATGACGAGGGCCTGCGGCGCCGTCGTGACGGACATTCGGAGGCAGGATAGCCGGGCCTCCGCGCCGGCTCCGCGAGCGTCGCCACGCCTTCGGCGATCAGGCCGGCCTGACGGTCACATACCCGATTCGGAGGTGTGGACGCTCCATCACGACGGCGAAGCGGCCCACGCGAGTCGCATGGAACCTGAGGCGTGCCCAGAACCCGCTGACCGGCGGTTGCCGCTTGACACGAGCCGCGAGGCCATAGCCGTTCAGATGGACGACCCCGCCCGGGCCGCCCGGGCCGGTGACGAAGATCCGGAGCTCGACGCGTTCGCCCTGCCGGACCTGCGCGTCGAGTGCTCCGCCCTCGAGGTGCCGATTGCGGACTGCTACGTCGCTCTCCTTCCATCGCTCGTGCGGCTTCGCAGCACTGCGTCCAGCGCAGGCGCTCATCCCGAAGGTCGCCAGCGCGATCAGGAGACACGCCACGCCGTGGAACGGCCGTCCGGCTACGGCGGACATGGCCGTCGAGTCATGAGTGCACGTACAGCGCATCGTTGACCGTGGAGGAGCCGTGAAACGAAAAGCCGCCACGGTTGTGCCACCACCAGTGGGCTGTCTGGATGTCGTCGGGAAAACCGTAACCGCTGTGGGAGAGCTTGATACAGCCGTTCGAGTAGTAGTCGGTGGACTGGTCAAAGCAGTAGGCCTCGCAGGAGTTGCCCCAGTCGGCGAGCTCCTTGGTGTGGATGAACAGTTGCGTCCGGAGCGTCCCGTCCCCACACCGCTTGTCTTGCAGGTAGGTAGCGATTCCCTTGATGGTGAAGTCGTAGTGGTCCCAGTGGCCCCACACGTCGTACCAACCGTTCGGAAGCCAGCCGTGGCCCACGTACGAGCAATTCGTCGAATCGCCCGACCCCGCGCGCCACGTCGGCGAGTAGTACGCGGTCGGATTGGCCGATGGGTAGTAGACCCAGACCAGCGTCGAGTTGAGGTTCGAGGTGCGGTGGAACTCGAAGTGTCCATGCGCCGAAGCCGGCGCGACCGCGATCGCGAGCGCTGCCAGTGCGGCGCCGATGACGAGCGAAAGACGGGTGCGAGGGTTCACGAGTCATCTCCCTTCGGTCGGCTCGGGTTGTACGCCGGGTGCAGCCAGGCAGACCCGGGTTCCGTCTCTTGGGCGAGGCAGGTCGCTGTCGCCAGCTCGCACTCGAGAGCCGTCGTGCCTTTGCCCGATCCACCATCGCCGCGGACGACGATGTGGTCCGTATCGCCCGTGAACTGCGGCTCGACGAGGTCTTCTCCCGAGGTGTCTCCGGAGCCTTTCAGCAACTCCCTGAGGGAGATCGTTCCGGAGCCGACGTCGAACACGGCGATCCCGGCATTCGTCGGGGCAGCGACGAGGTCGCCCGACCACGAGCCGCCGTATGCTGCCCACAGAAGCCCCTGGTCCAGCGAGCCCAGGTCGAGGGTCTCGCCGATCGTCCCGTCGGCGACGTCCACGACCGAGACCGAGCCGGGAACGTCCGCCTCGTTTGCAAGAAACGCCCGGGTGCCGTCGGGGCTGACGGCGACGAGGTTGGCGTCGGCCATCAGGACTCGCTGCTCGCCCGGCCCGTCGAGTGCGAGGACGTCGAGCTGCTCGCCCTCGCCGATCCGGTAGGCCAGGAGGGTGTCTCCGGCCCATGCGGCAGCGACGTACTCCGCGGGCGCCGCGCTCCAGACGACCGGCGGGGCCGATAGAGAAGCCCGGACCACCAGATCGCCGGTGTAGTTCCTGAACGCGCGGTATGGAGCCGCTCCACGGACATAGGCGATCGCGCCGTCAGAGCGAACTGCCGCCGAGTAGGAGTTCGTATCGACGACCTCGTCCCGGCCGGAGCCGAAGTCGTGGACCCAGAGCGTCGGCGTTCCGAGCGCATCCCCCGGGTGGATGCCCTGCTTCGACCATGAGAGCTCGGGATCCTCGCGACGAAGCTCCTTCCACGTGCTGTAGACGAGCTGATCGCCGCCGGTAGTCGGAACCGCGACGGGGGCCATCCAGCCGGCCAATGGCAAGGACGCGGTGCCGGCGAGTGCTGCAGTCCGCCTGCCTTCGACGCGCCCCGCTGCGACGAACAGCCCCTTGCCGGACCGATCTGCGCCGCGGACCTCGAGCGCCCGCACGTCCGGGTGTGTGCTCGCCGAGCCGATCGACTGAGTGGCCCCGACCGCCATCAGCGCGGCGACGGCCACGACTGCCACCCAACTCAGGCCTCGTATCGAAATCATCGGGCTCCCCTTTCGGCGGATGCGAACCAATGCGACCTTCTGCCGTTGTACGCGCGGCGTTGGTGAGCCGGCAAGGCGTTTCAGCGTATTGCGGCACATCTCTGACACTGTCGTCACTTCCGACAACACGGGCTAGGATGAACGGCGCCATGGAGCCGACTCGCGACCGTGCCTGGGAGACCCTCACGCGCTACACGAAGAGCGAGTCGTTACTGCGCCATGCGCTCGCAGTCGAGGCCTCGACCGCTGCGTATGCAAGGAAGTTCGGCGAGGACGAGGAGCTCTGGCGGGTGGCCGCACTCCTCCACGACTTCGACTACGAGATGCACCCGACGCTCGACAAGCATCCTCAGGACGGCGCGCCGATCCTGCGCGAGGAGGAGTATCCCGAGGAGATCGTCGAGACCGTGCTCTCGCATGCCGAGCACCTCGCCCGTCCGCGCGACACACTGCTGAAGAAGGCGCTCTTCGCGTGTGACGAGCTCAGCGGCTTCGTCCACGCGTGCGCGCTCGTGCGGCCGACC
>DATEPQ010000189.1:0-4871 GCA_035273125.1 Gaiellaceae bacterium | reverse complement strand
ACCTTGAGGTCGATCGTGTCCGGCCACGTGTCCTTCCCGATCCCCTCGACGAGGTACGGATGGAGCTCCGAGTCGTTCTCGGCCGTGTAGATCGAGCCCTCGGGATCGACGCCGATGATCTTTACCTCGGGCTTGCGCTCGTGGAACCAGCGGCCGACGCCGGAGATCGTCCCGCCGGTGCCGACGGAGATGACGATCGCGTCGAGCTCGCCGCCGGTCTGCTCCCAGATCTCCGGCGCGGTGACCTCGTAGTGCGCCTGCGGGTTCGCCATGTTCGAGTACTGGTCCGGCTTGAAGCCGCCCGGGATCTCCTCGGCGAGCCGCGACGAGACCGAGTAGTAGGACTCCGGCGAGTCGTGGTCGACGGCGGTCGGCGTGATCACGACCTCGGCGCCGTACGCGCGGAGCATCGAGATCTTCTCCTGGCTCATCTTGTCCGGCATGACGAAGATGCAGCGGTAGCCCTTGCCCGCCGCCGCGATCGCCAGGCCGACGCCCGTGTTGCCCGAGGTCGGCTCCACGATCGTGCCGCCCGGCTTGAGCTTCCCCTCGCGCTCGGCCTGCTCGATCATCGCGAGCCCGATCCGGTCCTTGACCGAGCCGCCCGGGTTGAGGTACTCGAGCTTCGCGAGGATGCGGGCATGACCCGCCGGAGACAACCGGTCGAGCCGTACGATCGGCGTCGAGCCGACAAGGTCGAGGAGCTTCGGATACTCACGAGCCACAGCGAGCGAAAGGGTATGCCATGAGGATCGCGGTGATCGGGCGTGGGAACGTCGGCGGCGGGCTCGCGCGCCTGTGGCGTGACGCAGGCCACGAGGTGCAGGAGCTCGGGAGGGACGGCGGCGACGTGTCGGATGCCGACGTCCTGCTCGTGGCGGTGCCCGGTCTCGAGCTTGCGAACGCGCTCGGCAGGGTGGGCGGGATCGGAGGCAAGCTCGCGATCGACGCGACCAACGCGATCCGCGGCCGGAACGAGGATTTCGAGTCGAATGCCCACGAGGTGAAGTCGATCGTCGGCGGCCCCACCGCGAAGTCGTTCAACCTCAACTTCGCGAACGTCTACGACGAGATCGGGAACCAGCGCGTCCGGCCGTCCAACCTCTACTGCGCCGAGGACGAGGCGCGGGAGGTGACGGAGCAGCTCATCCGCGACGCCGGCTACGACCCCATCTACGCCGGCGGGCTCGAGCGCGCCCGGATGCTCGAGGACCATCTCGAGCTGCTCTTCGCCGTCAACCGGGCCGGGCTCGGCCCGTTCTTCGTCCGCTATGCGCCGCCGGGCGAGCTTTAGCTCGCGGCTAGGCAGACACTGCCGGCGAGCTCTGAGCCTCTTCCAGGCTCGGGATCTCGTTCTTCACGAGCACGAGCGCGGCCACCGCTCCCGCGGCGGAGACGCCCGCGACCACCCAGAACGCGAGCGCGTAGCCGCCGGTCAGCGCCGCGGGCTCCGAACTGCCGGTTCGCAGCAGATGCGTCGAGTGCGACACCCAGACGCTCGTCGCGACCGCGACGCCGACTGCGCCGCCGACCTGCTGCGCCGTGTTCAGGAGGCCCGAGGCGAGCCCGGCTTCACGCGGCCCGACCCCCGCGAGCGCGGCGATCGACACGGGTATGAACGCGAACGCGAGCCCGAAGCCGAACAGGAGATAACCGCCGAGCAGGTCGTGCGCATACGATCCGTCGACGGGGATCTGCGTGTACCACACGAGCGCCACGGTGTTGATCACCATCCCCGCCACCATCACGGGCTTCGGCCCGACCTTCGTGCACAGCCACTGTGAGAGGCCGGCCCAGAGGACGGTCGTACCGGCGGTCGCCAGGAACGTGATCCCGGTCTTCAGCGGCGAGTAGCCGAGGACGTTCTGCACGTAGAGCGTCAGGAGGTAGAAGTCGGCGAAGATCGACGCGCCGAGGAGCAGGCCGACGACATTCGCGCCGGCGAGCGTGCGGATGCGGAAGATCGAGAGCGGCATCAGCGGGTTCTCGACGCGCATCTCCCAGAGGACGAAGAAGACGATGAGCGCCGCCGCCGCGACGAGCAGCACGATCGTCGTCGAGTCGCTCCAGCCATCGATCGGCGCCTTCGAGATCGCGTAGACGAGGAGGGCGAGACCGCCGGTGACCGACGACGCGCCGATCACGTCGAAGTCGCGGCCGATCTCCGGTGCCCGGCTCTCGCGCACGATGCGCGGAGAGAGCGCGAACACGAGCGCGCCGACCGGGACGTTGACGAAGAAGATCCACTCCCAGCCGAGGTACTTGACGAGGATCCCGCCGAACAGGACCCCGGCGGCGGCTCCACTGCCGCCCATCGCTCCCCAGATCCCCAGGGCCTTGTTCCGCTCGGCCCCTTCCGGGAAAGTGGTAGTGATGATCGACAGCGTCGCCGGCGACACGATCGCCGCGCCGAACCCCTGCACCGCGCGCGCCGCGACGAGCACGCCCGTCGTGCTCGCGAGGCCGCAGACGAGCGAAGCGGCGGAGAAGATCACGACGCCGACGAGAAACATCCGCTTGCGGCCGAGGATGTCCCCGGCGCGGCCGCCCAACAGGAGGAAGCCGCCGAACGTGATCGCGTAGGCCGTGATCACCCACTGCAGGCCCGTCTCCGAGAAGTGGAGACTGCTACCGATCGACGGCAGCGCGACGTTGACGATCGAGACGTCGAGCACCGTCATGAAGAAGGCGACGCAGACGAGCGCGAGCGCCTGCCAGCGGCGCGGATCCGGTCCGGCGGTCATCGAATGCTCCTCCCCTTTGATACGGCCATCGTACGGAGACGAGTGGCCGCGCCTCAAATCGACGTCGCTAGTGCCGGAAGTGGCGCCGGCCGGTGAAGACCATCGCCGCGCCCGCCTGGGCGACCGCGGCGATCACGTCCTCGTCGCGACGTGAGCCGCCGGGCTGGACGATCGAGGTCGTGCCTGCGTCGAGCGCGATCTGCGGGCCGTCGGGGAAGGGGAAGAACGCGTCGGAGGCGAGCGCGGAGCCCTTGGCGTCGTGCCCGAACTCGGCGGCCTTCTCGACCGCGATCCGCACCGCGTCGACACGGCTCATCTGGCCGGCGCCGACCCCGATCGTCCGCAGGTCCTTCACGAGCACGATCGCGTTCGAGGCGACGTGCTTGCACACGCGCCACGCGAAGACGAGGTCGTCCCACTGCGCCTCGGTCGGCTCGCCCGTCGCCGGCTGCCAGCCGTCGCGCTCCTCGATCTCGGCGTCGGGATCCTGGACGAGCATCCCGCCGATGACGCGCTTGTAGTGCCGCTCGCCCGGGTCGCCGGCCCGCCGCTCGCCGTCGAGCAGGATGCGCGTGTTCTTCTTGCGGCGCAACGCATCGAGCGCGTCCTCGGTGTAGCCGGGCGCGAACAGCACCTCGACGAACTGCTCGGCGAGCTTCTCCCCGAGCGGCGCCTCGATCTCTCGGTTGAGGACGACGACGCCGCCGTACGCCGAGGTCGGGTCGGAGGCGAGGGCCTTGTCGTACGCCTCCTCGAGCGTGGCACCCACCGCGACGCCGCACGGGTTCGCATGCTTGACGATCACGCAGGCCGGCAGTGCGAGCTCGCGCGCGAGCGAGCGGGCGGCCGAGAAGTCGTTGAGGTTGTTGAAGGAGAGCTCCTTCCCGTGCAGCTGCTCGACGCGGGAGAGGAGGTGGCGGCGGACGCCGCGCTCGGCGTAGTAGGCGGCCCGCTGGTGCGGGTTCTCGCCGTACGAGAGGTCGAGCACCTTCTCGAGCGAGACGACGAGCGAGTCGGGGAACTCCTCGCGGGCGTTGAACCACGTCGCGATCGCGGCCTCGTAGGCGGCGGTGTGGGCGAAGGCCTCGGCCGCGAGGCGGCGGCGCGTCTCGAGCGAGACCTCGCCGCCCGCGCGCAGCTCCTCGAGCACGTCGTGGTACTGGTCGGGCCGGCACACCGGAGCGCAGTGGGCGAAGTTCTTCGCCGCACCGCGCAGCATCGACGGGCCACCGATGTCGATCGTCTCGACCGCCTCGTCCTCGGTCACCCCGCGCCGGGCCGTGACCTCCTCGAACGGATAGAGGTTCACGCACACGAGGTCGAACGCCTCGATGTCGTGTTCCTCGAGGGTCGCGACGTCCTCGGGCTCGTCGCGCCGCGCGAGGATCCCGGCGTGGACGCGCGGGTGGAGGGTCTTCACGCGCCCGCCGAGCATCTCCGGCGAGGCGGTGATCTCCTCGACGCGTTCCACCGGGAGCCCGATCGCCTCGAGCGCGGCCGCGGTGTTCCCGCTCGCCACGAGCCGCCAGCCGAGCGCGACGAGCCCGCGGGCGAACGTGTCCAGCCCGGACTTGTCCCACGTGGAGATCAGCGCGCGCACAGTTCCCTCACCACCTCGGGCAACAGCCGGTGCTCGACCGACTTGATCCGCTCGTGCAGCGTCTCGGGCGTGTCGCCGGCCAGCACCGGGACGCGCTCCTGCGCGAGCACCGCTCCGCTGTCGATGCCCTCGTCGACGAGGTGCACCGTCGCGCCCGACTCGCCCACCCCGGCGGCGAGTTGCTCCTCCACCGCGTGCGCGCCGGGGAACTCCGGCAGCAGCGACGGATGCACGTTGACGACCGCATCGGGGAAGCGATCGAGGAAGGCCGGCGTGAGCAGGTGCATGTACCCGGCGAGGACGACGAGACGCACGCCCTGCTGCTCGAGCCAGTCGGCCATCGCGGCGTCGCGGGCGGCCCGGTCCGGGAAGGCGGCGAGCTCGAAGGCGGCGGTCGCGCACGGGGCGCGCGCCAGCGCGGGCGCGGCGGCGCGGTTGCTCGCGACGGCGACGACGGGCAGTCTCGCGTCGAGGAGCGCCTGGAGGTTCGTGCCCTCTCCGCTGACGAGCACGCCGATCACGCGATT